>JAAYTK010000029.1 GCA_012523775.1 Clostridiales bacterium
AACGAATTTCTATTTTAACGGAAAGAAGGTATGGGTATCAGGACGTAATATTCAAAAGCTTAACAGCATAGGGGAGCAAAACCCAAAAAAAGAGGTCTTTTTAAAAAGCTTAAAAAGCATTCTGTAATCTTATAACATTTGCCTGGGGATTGCTTAAAACGGCCTGTTGGGATATAATGTAGATGATGATAAATAACAGTTAATACTATTATCCATGAGGCTAATATGTCAGTAAACGAATATGAACAAAGGAATAAATCCCGTATACACACCAGGCCAATCTTAAGCCTTTTGATTGGTCTGACTTTCTTTACGGTTATTTTGCTGATAACCTTAGCCGAGGCCGGAAAAAATGTAAAATCAGGAGCCAAGCCCACGATAACCAACCCCAATAACCAAGAAGACAATCAAGGCGATTTGAATAACAGGAAAGAAATAAGTACAGTGGCAATTGTGCTTGAAACGGATAAAACAGACAGAAGGATTCGTCTTTATGATATAGATAAGAATGAGGAAATAAACTTATATTATACAGGAGGAACCGGTATCCTGGATAAGTATGGACAAGCCATATCCATAAACCAGGTCGATATGGGCAGGATTGTAGATATAAGCTATCAAAATCAAACCAACAGGCTGACTCGCTTGCAGTTCTCACAAAGAGCATGGGAATACATTGGTGTCAATAATATGACGATTATTCCCGAAGAGAAGACCATTAAGATAGCCAAGAATAATTACACATACACAGAGCCGTTTGTAGTAGACATCGACAGATTTATTTCCTTAGAGGATTTAGCCGAGCAGGATGAATTAACGGTTAGGGGTATTGATGAAGTTATATGGTCCATAATTGTAACAAAAGGACACGGCACCGTAAAAATAAAGGACAGTGATGCCTTCTTGGGAGGCAGCATTACTGTCGGTTACGAAGCGGTAACGCAAATTACAAAGGACATGGTAATTACGGTTCGTGAAGGCAATTATAATCTTACCGTGGAGAACGGAGAATATAGCGGAACGAAGAATATCACCGTAGAACGTAACAAGGAGACAGTGGTATCCATAGGGGATTTGGGGCCGGAGCCTATCAAATACGGCAAAACGACATTCGATATAACTCCCTTTGGAGCCGATTTATACATAGATAATGAGCTGACCAATTATGCGAGCCCCGTTGAGTTGGCTTATGGTGAGCATCATATTCAGGTGTCCTTGGGGGGATATTCTACCTACAGTGGCAATCTTCTGGTTGATTATGCCAGTAAGAAAATCAAGATTGTCCTTCCTGAATTACAAAGTAGGGAGCCCGTTAGTATAGTGGAACTGGATGAGCAGTTGTATGAAGACGATACAGACAGCGATTATATGGAATATAATGATTGGGATAATGAGCAGTATGATGATAATAATCCCGAATATATTGATTCCTTAATAAATGAAGCCGATTATGAGGAGGACCCCATAGTTGACAGCGAGCGGCTTATATATATTCAGAAGCCTGTGGGTGCATCTGTTTATCTTAACGGTGAATTTAAAGGTGTCTCACCGGGAAGCTTTCAAAAGGTTATAGGAAGCCATGTACTAACCTTCATTAAGAAGGGATATCAAACCAAGAGCTATACAATCGATATTGCAGATGATGGGCTTGATACTTATATAAGTCTTCCTGACCTAATACCTGAATATTAATATACTTACATGTTATTTTCTGTCGTGCGGTGTCTATCGAAATTTTAATCCCTCTCTTTTCAAACCGGGTAATTCAAGCTATAATGAATGTAAAATTATGGAAAAGAGAGGGGTTTTTTATGATTCAGAATATTTATAATGACAATATTATCATTTATGTCTTTGCCGGACTATGTGGGCTCGGAATTACCGTACGCTTCATATTGGATATGGTATACATATATCTTGTTAAGGAATCGGACAGGCTGGGTACCACGAACAATAAGCTTTTAAAGCATATGAAGATGAAGTTTGAAACCTGTTATAAGCTTAATATTGGTGTTAACAATGTGGATACATTTGTGGATAAGAGCCTGACTAAGTATAAATTCTGTGGAATTTTATTATCCACATGGGAGAATTTTAGTGGACAAGTTCTATTGTTGAGCTTTTTAATTATTCCTGTAAGCGCGATTTTTGGGGTTGTTTTTGATATCAGTCGTGAGCAGATTTTATACACGGGTGCTGTTGGTGTTTTGGCTTGTGCTGCTTTAGTGCTCGTGGATAAAATGATTAATTTATCGGTGAAAAAGCAGATGATTCGCTTAAATCTGTTAGACTATCTTGAGAACTTCTGTAAGGTCAGATTAGAGCATGAAGTGTCCCAGCCTGAGAAGCTGGAGCAATTTAGAAAGGAATATCTTGCTGTAATCAGTACAAAGCAAAATGATAAAAAATCGGAGTCTGACAAAAGGGAAGAGATTAACAGAAGGAAAGAGGCAAGAAAGCGTAAACAGGAGGAGAGACGATTACAGGCTCTAAAAAGGGAAGAGGAGTTAAAAAGATTAGAGGAGGCCAGAAGAGAAGAAGAAAAAAGAAAGCTGGAAGAAAGAAAACTGTTGGCTGCCAAGCGTAGAGAAGAGGAGCTGAAAAAGCTTCAGGAGGAGAGAGAAAAACAAAGGCAGAATTATATGAAGAAGAAGGAAAAGGATGAAAAGGAAAGCCCGATATTACAAAGCATTGAGGAGGCGGCGGCTCATCGGGAGGAATCCATAAGTCCGGTCATGTCGTCGGAAGAAGAAAAGCTGGTGGAGGATGTCTTACGGGAATTCTTTGCATAAAAAGCTTTAATTTAACCGATCGGCTCGGTCTATATAATGATTGATAAATATGTAATGGTTTGTTATTATATAGAAAAACATAAGGAGTGGAATCATATGGCAAAAATGGTGAGCTTTGATTATTCTGCTACCGGCAAATTTATAAGGCCGATCGAAATTGATATGATGAAAAAAGCAGTATATACAGCTAAGGAGCAGCTTATTAACGGAACCGGAGAGGGTTCGGAATATTTGGGTTGGATTGACCTTCCGGTTAATTATGATAAAGAGGAATTTGCCCGTATTGAGAAGGCGGCAAAAAAAATCCAGAATGATTCAGAAGTGCTGATAGTTATCGGAATAGGCGGATCATATCTTGGAGCGAGAGCGGCCATAGAATTTTTAAGGCACAGCTTCTATAATTCTGTTTCACGGAACATAAGAAAGACACCAGAAATATACTTTGTCGGTAATAATATCAGCAGTGTTTATATGAACCATCTGAAGGATGTTATAGGAGACAGAGATTTTTCTATAAATGTTATAAGCAAGTCCGGAACAACCACAGAACCGGCTATTGCCTTTAGAATCTTTAAGAAGCTTCTATATCAAAAGTATGGCAAAGTCGAAGCCGCAAAAAGAATTTATGCTACAACGGACAAATCTAAGGGGGCATTAAAGAAGCTTTCCACTGAGGAAGGCTATGAAAGCTTTGTGGTTCCCGATGATATAGGAGGCAGATATTCGGTATTGACAGCGGTTGGATTGCTTCCGATAGCCGTTAGTGGTGCGGATATTAGAAAGCTTATGGAAGGTGCCGCTAATATGAGAAGGCATTGCCTGGAGGCCTCTTATAAGGAAAATGATGCCTTGCTTTATGCAGCCATAAGAAATATACTGCTTAGAAAGGGTAAGAACATAGAGATACTGGTAAATTATGAGCCGTTACTGCATTATGTATCCGAATGGTGGAAGCAGTTGTATGGAGAGAGTGAGGGAAAGGATCAAAAGGGAATTTATCCGGCATCTGTTGACTTTACTACGGACTTGCATTCCATGGGACAGTTTATACAGGATGGCCAAAGAACCATGTTTGAAACCATTGTTAATATTGAGAAATCCTCTGAAGATATTATTATTGAGAAAGAGGAGGTCGATTTAGACGGGTTAAATTATCTGACCGGACAAAGCGTGGATTTTGTAAATAAAAGCGCAATGAAAGGAACCCTTCTTGCCCATACAGACGGAAATGTACCCAATCTAATGGTCAATGTGCCTGAACGTAATGAATTTTATCTGGGCGAATTATTCTATTTCTTTGAATTTGCCTGTGGTATTAGCGGGTATCTTTTAGGAGTTAATCCTTTTGACCAGCCGGGAGTAGAAAGCTATAAGAGCAATATGTTTGCACTTCTCGGCAAACCGGGATATGAAGCTCAGAGAATTGAGCTTATGAAAAGACTGGAAAATTAATCATCAAAGAGCTCCAGAATAATATACTGTCGTAGTCACAATTATATTTTTGGAGAGTATAATATAGTAACGATATGGGTTAAGGTCAGTAATTAAGGGATAGAATACATATCTTTGATTATTCGCAACCGAATCCCTTTTTACCTCATACTGAGAGTGAATAGATTACTGCCTTGATACCTTACCAGAATTATTCGGCTGCTTAACATAGATATGACAAACCGCCCCTTTTATATAAGGGGCGGTATTGTTTATGAGGCTTAAGGCATAATAGCAATATATTTATACATTAATATAAAATGGCAGAGGCTACCGCCCATTACAAACAAATGAAATATTTCATGGGAGCCAAAATATTTGTGTTTTTTGTTAAACAAGGGAAGCTTTAACGCGTATATAACTCCGCCTATGGTATATATGATACCACCTGCCAGAAGCCAGTAAAAAGCGGCCTTGGGCAGGGAATTTATTATCTGAGTAAATGCCAGGACACAGGTCCATCCCATGGCAATGTATACGATGGATGAGAACCATTTAGGACAATTAATCCAGAAGCCTGCGACAATTATGCCCATAATCGCCAGTCCCCATATGATACCAAGCAGTGCAAAGCCTATGGAGTCCCTTAAGGCTATCATACAGATAGGAGTATAGGTACCGGCTATCAGCACATATATCATCATATGATCGAATTTTTTAAGCTTTTGGTTAACCTTTGCAGAGATATTTAAGGTATGGTAGATGGTGCTGGCAACATATAATAAAATCATACTGATAATAAATATGCCAAGGGAGATAATATGGATATTTCCCGGATTTGACGATGCTTTAATTAAAAGCGGAGTCGATGCAAAAACTGCCATCAGTAAACCTATAAAATGAGTTACGGCACTGCCCGGGTCCTTTGCTTTCATTATTCTCTTTTTCATATACATACTCCTTTCCGTTGTCTGATGATACAAACCATGATGTAGTTTTAGGTCTGCGACACATAGTTATAATAACTACATGATATATATAGCAATACTACAACACATGGGTTTAAAATGCAAGTACAATTTAAATATTTTAATAATATTGGATTTATGCTATACTAGAAGCGGAATGTAGAATTAATAACTAATGGGAGGCAAAGCATGGATCTAAATGTCGGTGAGATTATAAAACTGAAAAAACCCCATCCCTGTGGCAGCAACGAATGGGAGATTTTGCGTACAGGCATGGACTTTAGATTAAAATGTTTGGGCTGTGGACATCAGATTATGATACCCAGAAAGCAGGTTGAAAAGAAAATAAAACAGGTTAGAAAGCCATAGACAGTTTATATTACCTATAATATTTAGCGTTAAAGAAAGGAAAAAAGAATGGACTATGTATTATTAGACTTAGATGGAACGATTACAAACCCTAAAGAGGGGATAACAAAATCGGTACAATATGGACTAAAGGCAATGAATATTCATATCGATGATTTGGATAGCTTGACAAAGCATATTGGACCTCCGTTAAGGGAAGGTTTTATGGAGTATTACGGATTTAACGAGGAGGAGGCAGAGGCCACCGTTAAGAAGTACAGAGAATATTACATTGAAACGGGAATACATCAGAATGAGCTTTATGAGGGTATGGAGCGTCTTCTTACAAGGCTGAAGCAGGCAGGGAAATATTTGATTGTTGCCACATCAAAGCCGGAGGAACTGGCTGTTAAAGTATTAGAAGGGTTCCACCTTGAGAATTATTTTGATGATATATGCGGAGCAAGCTTTGATACCAGCAGAGAGTCAAAGGCTGCTGTAATAAAGTATGCTTTAGAGAAAAACTCAATAACGAATCTGGACAAGGTAGTCATGGTTGGGGACAGAAAATATGATATATTGGGAGCCAAGGAAGCAGGAATTTCATCCATAGGAGTTCTCTATGGCTTCGGAAGCGAAAAGGAGCTAAGAGAAGCCGGAGCGGATCGTATCGTGGCCACAGTAGAGGAAGTATATGAAGCAATTATGGAAATGTAATTTCACAAGAGAGAAAGGATAATAATTTAATGAAGTTTATTTCATGGAATGTAAATGGTTTGCGCGCATGTATTAATAAAGGCTTTGAACAATTTTTCAAAGAAGCAGATGCGGATGTGTTTTGTATTCAGGAAACAAAGCTACAGCCGGAGCAGGTTGAAATTGCATTTGAAGGCTATCATCAATACTTTAACTCTGCTGTAAAGAAGGGATATTCCGGCACAGCGATATTTACCAGGAAAGAGCCTATAAAGGTCAGTTTTGACTTGGGGTTGGACAAGCATAATGATGAAGGAAGGGTTATAACTCTGGAGTATGAGGAGTATTATTTTGTTACGGTATATACTCCTAATTCCCAGCGGGAATTAGCCAGGCTTGACTACAGAATGAAATGGGAGGATGATTTCAGAGAATATATTATGGGCTTAGATCAGAAAAAGCCTGTGATATTATGTGGTGATCTTAATGTGGCACACAAAGAAATCGACCTGAAAAATCCTAAGACCAACACCAGAAACGCCGGCTTTACAATAGAGGAAAGAGATAAGTTTACCACATTACTGGACAGCGGATTTGTCGATACATTTAGATACTTATATCCGGATGTGACCGGTGCTTATACCTGGTGGTCATATATGTTTAATGCCAGGGCAAATAATGCCGGGTGGCGTATCGACTATTTTTTGGTGTCCGACAGAATAAAGGACGGCATTATCGATAGTTTAATATACTCTGATGTTATGGGCAGCGACCATTGTCCGGTAGGCTTGATTTGGGACAGCATAGACGGCAAAACAAAGTAACTCTTGTGTTTTACTGCATTAAATTGTATACTCAAGGTAGCTATGTTATGCATATGAAAAGATTGGGGGAAGTAAAATGGAGCCACTTAGAATACGAACTGATGAGGCAGTAAGCGGCATGGTAGTTGCAGCCGATATATATTCTTCCAGTGACCAATTGATTTTAGCAAAGGGTACCAAGCTTGATGACCGCAAGATTACAAAGCTGCGTTTCTATAATATCTATGGATTATATGTATATGACAAAGAGCCTGAGACAGAACCGCATAAGGAAGAATCCTATATAGAAATGCTTAGAAGCACCCCGGAGTTCAAGAAGTTTAGCCGTACATATGTTGAATCGGTTGAGAATGTGGAGGATAGTTTTAACAGTCTTGTCAATGGTGAAGGTGAACATAATCTGGATCAGCTATTGGAGGAAACAGATCGGATTCTTAAGGAGGGTCGAAACGGAACACATATATTTGAGATGCTTCATGGAATACGTAATTATGACGACATGACATATGTTCATAGTCTGAATGTATCTCTCATATGTAGTATATTTGCCGGATGGCTAAAGATGTCCCGGGAAGAAACGAGAATCCTTACTCAGGCAGGCCTTCTACATGATATCGGCAAGATGCTGATACCAAAGGATATAATAAAAAAACCGGCAAGACTTACCGAGGATGAGTTCGAAGAGATTAAACTGCACTCCATAAAAGGTTATCAGGTGTTAAAGGATTTAAACATCGATATTCGCGTTAAATATGCTGCTCTTATGCATCATGAGAGATGTGACGGTTCAGGGTATCCCAATGGTTTCAAGTCTAATCAGATTGAGGATTTTTCTAAGATCGTTGCCATCGCTGATGTATATGACGCTATGACATCTAACAGAACCTACAGAAATGCCATATGCCCCTTCGATGTCGTGGAGAACTTTGAAAGAGACGGCTTCCTGAAATTCGACCCCGGTTATCTGATGATATTCCTGGAGAGAATTATCCAGTCATACCTCCATAATGCGGTACGCTTAAGCGACGGCCGCGAGGGAGAGGTGGTCATGATTAATAAACTGTCATTATCGAGACCGGTTATCCGTTGTGGCTCAACCTTTGTAGACTTATCAAAGGAGCAAAAGCTTACTATAGAAGCTATTTTATAAAACAACTTCAATATCAAATAAAAACATATTGAATTAAAACCATATAGAGAACCGAGCCCAAGCCAATGCTGAGCAGAGTGTTCTTCTTCCATAGGTGCAATGAAATAATTGCCGCGATGCTGATTATTTCCGGCAATGCATAAGGACTTACAGTAAAAGAAACGTCTTTAAGACAATACACAACCAGCATGCCTATAATGGTGTATGGAAGAAAATTTGAGAGATATTTTATGTATCTGGGTATTTTCTTATTCTCGGGAAACAGAATAAACGGAAGTACTCTGGTTAAGAAAGTCCCAAGGCTGACCAATCCAAAAAACAGGAATAATTCTGTGTTGGAATAATTCATTTAATGCCTCTCCTTTCAATCGGATTCTTAGCTATAGTTAATGACAGAAGGATTAATATCATAGACGGAATTATAAAATCAGCGGCACCGAATATTAATCTGCAGATAACAGCGCTTAGGATTCCGATAATGGCAGGAATATGATTTCTTGTGGATTTCCATTGACCGATA
The DNA here is from genome assembly GCA_012523775.1 of Clostridiales bacterium. Lineage (GTDB taxonomy): Bacteria > Bacillota > Clostridia > Lachnospirales > Lachnospiraceae > Mobilitalea. The sequence continues at coordinate 8,730 of JAAYTK010000029.1, forward strand.
AAGATCACAACGAATAAAGCGGTCAGAACAAACTCTATTCCATGGGTATCAAAATGAAGCAGGCTACCAAGTATTCCTCCCAGGACCGAGCCACATATCCAATATGTATGATTAAGTAAGGATATATAAAAATAAAACCATTTTTCCGAAACATTCTTCGGAGGCTTAGCACTACACAGTAAGGAGAAGGTTTCGTCGGTCAGAGAAAATATCAAATAGGGCTTTATATTGCCCATGTTGCGGTATTTCTGTAGAAAAGAGATGCCGTAGAACAGATGCCTGGCATTAACCATAAGCGTCATCATAAATGCACTAAAGGGACTAAAGCCCGCCGTCAGTAGAGCAACCGATACGAACTGCATGGAGCCGGCATAGATGAAAACACTTGAAAATGCTATCCAAAACAAAGAAATTCCTTTACTGTTCATAAGGATTCCGAAAGCGGCACCAAGAACAATATAGCCTGAAAGCACAGGTATAGTATACGGAAGAGCAGCCTTAAGGGCTGCTTTATTGTTATTCATAATCATGTTCTCCCTTAATGATATATCATGGTAATACGTTAATCATAGAAAGTAATTATAATATAGAGTATAAGAATATGCAAATAATAAATCAGGCTATTTAAATCGGTCCGATATATCATTATGGTCTGTGTTTAGTGCACCATATAATAAGTCTGTTGTAAATCTGGTTTTGCAGTTGTCGCATTCCACATATTCACAAGAGGAGGTCTGATCCCTCCTGTCATATAAAAACGGTGAAAAAATCTCCGTGTTTTTCATTCCGGGAGCATCCGAATCCAATACATACGAATACACATAGCTGGCTTCGTGCTTGAGATACATATGATTGCTTTTGCAGATTGGGCAGGCAGTTACTTTTGACTTCATACAGAATTTATCCTCCTTTTATAATAAAAGAAAAGTTACTATAACATAATTGCTCAAACGGGTAAAAATTATTCTGATAAGAAGAATCAGAAAAAAAACAGAGTGTTGACAGACAAAAAGGATGGTAGTATAATAAACCTGACACCCCCCTATGGGGGAGGGGTAGAGCCATAAAGTTATAATTAAGTTATTTATAGAGATAATAGTTTCAGGAAAGGAGCTTAATGCAAATATCATGAACAGTGAACAGAAAAAGGCTGTACTTGCCCTAAAGACGGCAAAGGGTCAAATTGAGGCAACCATAAATATGATCGAAGAAGGAAGATACTGTGTCGACATTTCCAATCAGGTTATTGCGGCACAGGGTTTATTAAAAAAGGCGAATCTTCTGATACTCAGACAGCATATGAATCATTGTGTTAAGGAGGCCTTTGAGCATAACAAAGGCAGTGAAAAGATAGATGAAATTATCGATATTCTATCAAAGATTACAGGAAAATAACCGACCCGAAAGGAGGACAACCATATGACAACTAAAACATTGAAAATAGAAGGAATGACCTGTGCATCCTGTGCAAGAGCAGTAGAGCGTGTTACCGGTAAGCTGGATGGAGTATCCGGTGCCAGCGTTAATCTGGCTACTGAAAAGCTTACGCTGGAATATGACGAAAGCAAATTAAGCATAGAATCCGTCCGAGACGCCATAGACAGAGCCGGATATAAAGCTATAGATGAGGATACTGTCGCAGATGAGGATAAGGATATCAAGGAGAATGAGCAGAGGTCTTTACGGCTTAGATTTATAATATCGCTTATAGCCACTGTACCTTTATTATATATATCCATGGGGCATATGATAGGATTACCGTTACCGGAGTTTATAGATCCTACGATAAATCCGCTGGCATTTGCCATAACACAGTTGATACTCACAATTCCCGTAGTCGCGGTTGGATATCGTTATTATATTGTCGGATTTAAAACATTGTTTAAGGGAAGTCCTAACATGGATTCACTGATAGCAATCGGCACCGGTGCGGCAGTATTATATGGAATATTTGCGCTAATCCAAATACTTAGGGGAGATGCTTCCTATGCCATGGATTTATACTTTGAATCGGCTGCAGTTATACTTACTTTAATAACATTAGGGAAGTATTTTGAGACTGTATCCAAGGGAAAAACATCAGAGGCCATAAAAAAGCTTATGGGCTTGGCACCAAAGACCGCCACCGTCCTGAGAAATGACCGGGAGATTGAGATTCCCATAGACGAGGTAAAAGTCGGAGATATTATAGTAGTTAAGCCCGGAGAAAAAATACCGGTGGACGGTGTCGTAATAAGCGGTATTACTTCTGTGGATGAGTCTATGTTGACCGGTGAAAGCATTCCGGTAGAAAAACATCCCGGAGATAATGTAACAGGAGCAAGCATCAATAAAAACGGAAGTGTTCAATATAAGGCCACAAGGGTTGGAAAGGATACTACATTAGCCCAGATTATTAAGCTTGTTGAGGATGCTCAGGGGTCGAAGGCCCCCATAGCAAAGCTGGCAGATATTATATCAGGATATTTTGTTCCTATTGTTATAATTCTGTCTATACTGTCCGGTCTTGCGTGGTATTTTATTGGTGGAGAAAGCGCAGTCTTTGCATTAACCATATTCATATCAGTGCTGGTCATTGCCTGTCCCTGTGCTTTGGGGCTTGCCACTCCTACGGCTATCATGGTCGGAACCGGTAAAGGCGCCGAGAATGGGGTATTAATAAAAAGCGGTGAGGCGCTGGAGACAGCACATATGATAGATACTGTGGTGTTCGATAAGACGGGAACAATTACCGAGGGAAAACCTAAGGTTACAGACATTTATTCTGTAGACAACATTACAGAGGAGGAGCTACTGATGATTTCTGCCTCGGCGGAAAAGGGGTCCGAGCATCCTCTTGGAGAAGCAATTGTTGAATATGCTGAGAGTAAAGGCATACAGATAAAAAAAGCATCAGATTTTAAAGCAATACCGGGCCACGGAATAGAGGTAACCATCGATGATAAGAATATACTTCTTGGTAATCGTAAACTAATGACAGAACGGAAAATACCTTTAAATAATATGGAGGATATATCGGATAAATTCGCAAATGAGGGTAAAACACCAATGTATATTGCCATTGACAGTAAGCCCGCGGGAATAATAGCGGTTGCTGATACGGTGAAGGATAGCAGTAAAAAGGCAATAGAAAGGCTTCATAATATGGGAATAACAGTTGCTATGGTTACCGGCGACAATACAAGGACCGCACAAGCCATAGCCAATCAGGTGGGAATTGACAGAGTGCTGTCAGAGGTGCTTCCTGAGGATAAGGCCAATGAGATTAAGAAGCTCCAATCAGAGGGCATCAGAGTTGCCATGGTCGGTGACGGTATCAATGATGCACCGGCACTCGCTCAGGCTGATTTGGGAATTGCCATTGGTTCGGGAACGGATGTGGCGATGGAGTCGGCGGACATCGTACTTATGCGAAGTGATTTAATGGATGTTCCGACAGCGATTAAGTTAAGCAGAAGCACCATACGGAATATAAAGCAGAATCTGTTCTGGGCATTTGCGTATAATACCATAGGAATACCCATAGCCATGGGAGTTCTCCATATCTTCGGAGGGCCTTTGCTAAATCCTATGATTGCAGGAGCGGCAATGAGCTTAAGCTCAGTATCCGTAGTGACAAATGCATTACGGCTAAAGAGGTTTAAGCCCAATGATTAAGCTGAAATCATGGCTCAGTATACCAATTTATAAGTCCTTTTTCAAAGGCTTTCTCAAAGGTGGCAGGCACTTTAGGTGCTTTGCCACCGTGTACTTTATAATAATCGTCGCAATACAGAGGGTTTTTGTTAACCTTAACTGTCTTCATATCAATCTTTGAATCCTCACCCTCCCGGATTTTACGTGCAAATACAACTGTTCTGTAATTATCATCAACCTCATATGAACAGGTAGAAAGAGTCAGGAGAGTATCATTTTCATTAATATCCACATCGTCCACTATAATCAGCGAACGAATTCTTATTTGATACACGAAATTCAAAAATTCCGAGGCGTCCTTAAATGTGGATTGCCTATATTCAAAGAAATAATCCTTATCGGCCTTAGGTGTTGTCTTAATAATTGCAAATACCTTGTAATCTGCTTCCTCATAAATAGTATCAAAGGAAATAATGGGATGCTTTTTATAGTAGCTGACATCCTTATAATATTTTATATAATGAAACATTTTTTCCGGAGTGGAAATCATGTTATGTCCGTGAATAACAAAATTTTGTGTAGGCTTTTCCACAGAAGACCTGTGATCTAAAAAGAGAGATCCGGCCTTATAATAATCGCCAAAGAAATCCTTAAAAAGATAGTATTCCGGATTGCTTTTTGATGATTGGAGCACCACATAATCCATAGTGCCTCCCTTTTCCTTAATCCAACCCTTTACATGGTCGTTAGCCTCAAGAAGATCTTTAAATTGAAGAAGTCTTCCCTGCTCATCACGTTTTTTCTTTGGATTGTCAATGAGCTTGGGCATTTTCTTTTTTGGCTTAGGAGTCGGCGTAGGTGCTTTGGTCGGTGCCGGAGTCGGACTGGGTGTCGGTAATGGCGTCGGTGCTGTAGTCGGCAAAGGAGTCGGTAAAGGAGTCGGTGAAGGAGTTGGTGAAGGAGTTGGTGCTTTGGTCGGTGCCGTGGTCGGAATTGGTGTGACGGTCGGTTTATTAGTTGGAAGCGGCAGTATAACCGTATCATCTATTTTAAGAGTAGAAGATATGGCTGCATCTGCTGACGAACTTTTCTTATTTCCGATAATTATAATAAGAACTGTGCTTCCAAAGATAATTGTACACAGTAAAAGAGCAATAGTTAAAGAAAATAATACAATGCTTTTTTTACTTTTGCCGAACACGATTTAACTCCTTTAATCATAATATTACTAATTGTAGCATGAAAAAAATATATCGTAAAGAGAGGATATACTACCTTATATGAAGTGCATTATTTTGACAAACTGCTCATAATATTTAATGAATAAATACTTCTCTGGAGGTTGTTATGAAGAGGCAAAAAACCATAGCTATGCTTCTTTTAATAATTATTACGGTATTTGGTTTATTAGGATGCAAAAGAGATGATTCTGAAATAAAGAAGCTAAGGGATTTGGAATTTACTGTTGTAGAGGATGCAGATTTACCGGGAGAATTAAAGGAAATCATAGATGAAAAAAAGGATAAGCTGTTCAGACTTCACTATTCCAATAAAGATTTCCTTTATATCGTAGTCGGATATGGTAAGCAAAACAGCGGGGGATACAGTATTGCCGTAGAAGAGCTTTTTCTTACGGACAACGCAATCTATATCGATACGAATCTTATAGGACCGTCGCAGGATGATTTGGTTACACAGGGTGTTACATATCCTTATATTGTTGTAAAGCTTGAATATATGGACAAAAAGATTGTTTTTAACTAAAATTAAGCGTTAAAATAAGCACTATATTTTGTACTAAGTATTTATATAGCATCCATATATTGTATAAAAATTAGGGAAAATAACATATTAATGCCCTATTGCCGTAGTATATTTTGTGCATTATGATTGATTTGAATAGGAACAAGTTACTATGCATATAATAATATTCAATAAAATTTAACAAAAATAGAAGAAATTAATGTGCAAATTTATCTATAAAATATAGCAAACTTTGCTGAATTGTCAGAAAATTAGTTGACAAATACTAGAATTTCATGTTATAATTCATATGATGCATGAAATATGTAATAAATCAATGTTTATTATGTCCAATTATAGTCCATAACACGGCAATGGATATAGAATCATTAGTAAGGAGTTAATATGATGAAGCAGATGGATGTTAATAAGGTGCGTAACGCTGTAAAAAGCCATACGGGGAAGAAGGTAAAGGTTAGGATTAATAGGGGCAGACATAGGATTGACGAGACGATTGGGATTATTTCTGAGACATACCCGAGCATCTTTCTAGTAAAAACGCAAGGGAACAAGGATATGCCGGTAAGGACTATGTCATATAGTTATACTGATGTATTAACAAAGGATGTTGAACTTATTTTATGCAGATAAGATTATAAAGTGAAGTGGCCGAAGCCGTAAGTAATTTATGGTTTCGGTCTTTTTTATGTTCCAAAATCATAAAACATCTTATATATGAATATGATATGTCAGAGGCATGTAATCGTATGTCCGAATTTAAGGAGGGATCATAGTGGAGTTAATAACAAAGAATATTCATATGAATAAATTAAAATGTAGGAGCACCCTGCAGCTTACATTGGACGATGATTTTAATGTTCCCGATATCAAACCGGATATAGACCGAATAATAACACAGCAGGGAGAAATAGTAATCCATGAAATCAAATCCATGAACGGCAAGCTTATGATAAAGGGTGAGCTTAGCTTCAATGTCCTATATTTTAGCGAGGAGGATGCCAGACAGATACATAATATCTCAGGCGAAATTCCCTTTGATGAAGTGATAAACATGGAGCTTACCTGTGCAGACGATGATCCGATTGTCAGATGGGAGATGGAGGATTTATCTACCGGACTAATTAATTCGAGAAAATTAAGTGTAAAGTCAATCGTGAGTCTTTACGTGGCAGTCGAGGAGCTTTATGATGAGGAAACAGGTATCGCGGTGGAGGGCCCCGAGGATATACAATACATACATAAGAAGATTGAAATAACCGACATTTGCGTAGATAAAAAGGATACGTTTCGAATAAAGGATGAAATACTACTTCCTACCAATAAAGGAAATGTAATGTCCATATTGTTCGATGCAATACGGCTAAACGGCATGGAGGTAAGGCTCCTGGAGGATAAATTCACGATAAAGGGGAATTTACCGATATTTATTCTTTATTCGAGCGAAAGCGAAGAAAATCCAATAGAATACTACGAGACGGAGATACCATTTGGCGGAACGGTCGATTGCAACGGCTGTAACGAGGATATGGTTGAGGATATCACATTCAGGATTCTTAACAAGAATATAGAGATTAAGCCCGATACAGACGGCGAGGCGAGAATCATTGACCTGGAGGTCATATTAGAAATGATTATCAAGGTTTATGATATACAGGAGCCTGAAATTCTGATGGATGTATATAGCCCTTGTAAGGAAATTACTCCTGTTATACGTAATGCCACTTATGAGAATCTTGTGATAAAAAATAACAGTAAATACAGAATCGCAGACCGAATCAGAGTGCCCGATAATCAACCGGGAATTCTTCAGATATGCCATTCGGACGGTGTTATAAGGATTGACGATATAGTTCCAAACGGTACGGAGCTTCATGTGGAAGGAATAATCGATATCAGCATCCTCTATATATCTGAGGATGATTTAAGACCTATTTCATCCTTAAAGGGGGCAATACCGTTTATACAGGTAATTGAGGTTAAGGGAATGAATGCCGACAGCAGCTATGAGGTAAGGCCCAGTATAGACCAACTCAGTGTTATGATGCTTGACAGTGACGAGATTGAGGTAAAGGCTGTTATGAATCTCAATACCATTGTGTTTGAAAAAATTATCGAGCCCATTATTACAGATCTTGAAGTGGCGGATTTGGACCTGGATAAGCTTCAGTCCATGCCGGGCATTATCGGATATGTCGTAAAAAAAGATGATAGTCTGTGGAATATAGCAAAGAAATATTATACAACCGTTGATACAATCATGGATATAAATGATATGGAGGATGATCGTATCAAGGAGGGAGATAAGCTGATAATAATGAAAAGGGTAGAAACAGTTAATAGTTAATTAATAATTACAA
>JAAYTK010000030.1 GCA_012523775.1 Clostridiales bacterium
AGAATCCGGCTAAAATAAGCAATTGGATACAATTGAAATCTGATTGCTTTTTTAATAAATTTTTATCAAGGAGGAATCGTGATGAGACTAATTTTCTGTAATATTGCATGGTTGGATTATTATAAGGGAATATTTGCGGGTGTCGATGAGCCGGTAGGTGGTGGAGACTATGTTAAGAAAACCGGAGATGCCCATGAGAAATATAATTTTGAAGCAGTTGAAATATACGGTGACACAGAGCGGTATTGTCTCGGATTTGTTGAAACAAAAACCACCAAGAAAAGTAGGAATCAGTTACATATAGAGAAGATAAGAGGTTGTGAGTCATTAAGCAATGAGGATATGGTTGAGGATGTTCTGGTCATTTATTGTGCTAAGCATCCCGCTCATAATTTCACCACGGTAGTAGGATGGTATAAGCATGCAACCGTTTATAGATATTATCAACAGATGGAATTTCCATCCAGCATACCAGAAGAGACGGAGGCTTATATCCAGGAATATAATGCTATAGCCAAGGCTAAGGATTGTGTACTATTACCCAGAAGAGAGAGAAGCCTATACAGCAAATGGTCTATACCCAAAAGATCATCCGGTGCAAAGTACGGCTTCGGTCAGTCCAACATATGGTTTGCTCAGGAGGAGAACGAATTATTGGAGAAATTCCTTGACCAGCTTATTACTCGAATAAACGAGTATGATGGTGACAACTGGTTGAATGATTATCCGGTAATACATTAAAAGTTATAAGAAAGTCGGTAAGCCGGCTTTCTTTTTTTGCGGTACCAGGTACCGAAATCAACCGTACCTGGTACCAAAACGGACTGTACCTGGTACCGAAATAAATGTGATATATTTAGCTTATATATCGTTTTATTATTGAAGGCCTTTAAAACAACTATTATGTAAGGGAGTGAAATGACTTGACGGATATTGAATTTACCGAAAAAGTGAATACTTATAAGAATATGATTTTCCGTTTGGCATTGACCTACCTAAAAAACATACAGGAGGCTGAGGATGTAACGCAGGACGTTTTTATTAAATTATTTAAATGTGATAAGAAATTCAAAACTGCCGAAGATGAAAGAGCCTGGTTAATTCGCGTTACGATTAATGCCTCTAAGGATGTACTTAAGTCAGCCTGGCTAAAGCGAACAGTTCCAATTGTGGAGGATATTCCGTTTGAGCATGAGGAGCACGGCGAGCTGTTTTATGCGGTTCATCAGCTGGAGTCAAAATATCGATCCGTTATTCATCTGTATTATTATGAAGATTATTCCATAAGGGATATTTCTAAGATATTACGGATAAAGGAAACAACAGTACAGACCAGACTTTACAGGGCTCGTAAGCAGCTTAAGGATATTTTAAATAAGGAATTTCAAGCTGATAAATATTATGAATCAAAGGAGGGATTATATGAGACGGGATTATAAGGACGCCTTTAATCAGCTAACCATTAGTGATGAAGCTGATAAGAAGCTGTATCAGATACCAACGAATTATTCAGAAAAAAGAAATAAAAGAAAAGCTATAGTTAGATTAGCATATGCTATGTTGATTATAGCTATAGTGTCATTTCCGACCATAACCGTATTGGCCGCTAACGGTGTGGATGTTCTATCTATTTTTAAACGAAAGTTCGGAGATAAGACAGAGTTAATTGAAACTAATATAGCGATTCCCGATGTGAATGTTCTCTCAAATACATTTGAGGATATTGAGATTGATATTACAGGTATTGCCGGAGATAATAAACTAATATATATAACAATGGATATTACTAAAAAGGACGGCAGTATCTTTAAACCGAAAGAATACAAATTTGCTGATACTGCTTTTGACATAAAAATATTAAATGAAAAACTTGCCGAGAGTGAGACGGTCGATTTCGATTTTTTACAGTCCACTTCAACGAATTTCATGGCTATTCCGGATGATGACATAGAAGATAATAAGATGTCCTTTGCATATGTTATAGACATAGAAACAAGCATAAACGGGCAAGATTATCTGATACCCGGCGAAACCTATTATCTGAAGCTTAACAATTTTGTTGCGGAGGATATGCTTGCTAAAGGAATATGGGAGGGCGAGTTTGTAGCAAATTATGTGGAAGCAGACTCAATTATTATTGAAGAAGTGAATCAGATTGCTCATTTACCCAGATGGGGTACGGATTTTGATTATAATCCTTCCACGGAAATGCTTATAAGCTCAATTGAGTTATCGCCTTTTGCATTAAGATATACATGTGAGTATGATAAGAGCTTAGAGCCGGATATGGAAGACAGGGATTTTGATTATTGGCACAAACTCTATTTTGAAATGGAGGATGGAAGTCTGGTAGGGATAGACTCCTTTGAAACCAGAATTAATAATCTACTGTCGGATACCCGTCAGGGTGGTTTTATTTCAGGAGGAGGCCAGAATGACGGTCCTTACAAGTGGAGATGGATTTTTAATGAACCGCTGGATATTTCCAAGGTAAAAACCATTAATATAGGTGATTTATCGATTGATCTTAAGTAGAAATATGATACCACCTCATTGTGTGATACACAATGAGGTGGTATTAAATTGGGTTGGTACCAGGTACCGTACCTGGTACCAAATTAGTATTGATTAACACTTTAACTGATGATATACTTCCTTAAGACAGAGCCTGGGCTTGGCTCTTTGCCCTCTGGGTATGATAATTGCTACAAGTATTAATGTGGCTGATGCAAAGCTTTTCTTTCTGATTATAAATACCCTGTTTAATATTACCCTGGCAACCACTACATTAAATATTCTTCAGTGCTTGCTTCAGGTTATACCGGAGAAAAACAAGACTTTAAATATATCTATATATACGACCTTGGTTATGCTGTCAAATGGTGTCATGCCATTTGTAGGAGTGACGATCTACAGTTGGCTAGGTGCAGATTTTAAAGCCTTGCATTTGATTTTTTGGGTAATATTTATCCTACGTTTAATAGCAACAGGCTTATGGGCTTTAAGATGGTTTTTTCTTAGAAAACATGCTTAAGTGTACCAGGCACCGTACCAGGTACGGTACCAGGTACGGTACCTGGTACCAAAAGTATCTTGCTAAATGGCCAACTTATGATAAAATAATAATACATATTCACTTTTGATACTTGTGTTTTATAGAATGGAGACTGATATGAAGAGGTTATTTAAATATATATTTTGTATGCTGATTATGTCTTTTGGGCTGCTCAATTTATGGAATCCGCATACAGCATATGCTGCTGATGATGAGGATACTATAGCCAACGGTGTGTTTATCGATACCGTTGATATAAGTGGAATGACGGTCAATGAGGCGAAGGCGGCAATGAAAAAGCATATGGAGGAGCTTCGCAGTAAGAGCTTTGCTGTCGTCGTAGGAGATAATACCATTATTACTACCATGGGTGAACTGGGTTATACATACGAGCCTAATAACCATATCAAGCATGCCATTGGTCTTGGTAAATCCGGAAACCTGATTAAAAGATATAAGGATAATAAGGATATTGAGCATGGTAAGAAGGTATATCCACTCACATATACATATGATGAGAATAAGCTTAGGATGATAATTGAGGACGGTGCAGAGAAATATACCGTACATCCAAAGAATGCTTCGTTTACCAGAAAAAACGGTAAGTTTCAATTCATCGATCATGTGTTGGGAAGAAAAATGGATGTGGAACCGACATTCTTGGCTATTAAGGAGAAGTTGAATAACTGGAATCGGATGGATTTCGTGGTACATGCGGCAATGGTTGATTTGCAACCGCAGTTTACCAAAGAGTCTCTAGAGCAGTGCACTTCGATTTTAGGTGAGTTCACCACTGAGTATAAAAGCTCCAGTGAGGACAGGGCTGCCAATCTCGCAAATGGTGCGAGACTAATAAACAATGCTGTACTTTATCCCGGAGAAGTATTCTCAAGCTATGATTATCTGCTTCCGTTTTCAATTGATAACGGCTATTATATGGCAGGTTCATATAATGCCGGACGAATCGAGCAGACCATTGGCGGCGGTGCCTGTCAGGTAACGACTACTCTGTATAATGCAGCGTTAATTGCCGAGCTTGATATTGTTGAACGTTCTGCTCACTCCATGACAGTATCCTATGTGGATCTGGCATATGATGCGGCTATTGCTGAGGGTTCTAAGAATTTTAGATTTAAGAACAGTACAGATATGCCGATACTTATAGAGGCCTTTAGTGAGGATAGGAAAATCACATTTAGAATCTGGGGTCATGAGACAAGAGACACGTCTAACAGAGTTGTGAAATTTGAAAATAAGGTTCTTAGTGAAACACAACCTCCGTCAAAGGATAAGGTGACCGAGGACCCTACGAAACCTATTTCCTACAGGAAGGTAACACAGAGTGCCAAGAAGGGCTATGAAGCGGAGCTTTATAAGGTAGTATATGAAAATGGGGTTGAAATAAGCAGAGAGCTGATTAACAGGAGTAATTATAAAGCAGAGCCTGCTCATGTAACTATCGGAACCAAGAGAAACTAATATGGGATTTGCTAAAACAGGTTAATTATATTTATGAGATATATAGGGGGTAGCCAGACTATTTTAGTGTGGTAACCCTCTTTAATACTTTGTGAATTAAGAATAATACTATTGAGAAATAAAATTAAATACTTTGGAGAGATTATATGTTTACTAGAAAATATTTAATAAAGCTGATAATACCGCTGATAATCGAGCAGATTCTAATTGTAACGGTGGGTATGGCAGACGGTATTATGGTTGCCAGAGTCGGAGAGGCAGCGGTATCCGGTGTTTCCATCGTGGATAGTATAAATGTGCTTTTGATAGGACTCTTCAGTGCAATGGCTACGGGCGGAGCCGTAGTATCCGCTCAGTTCTTAGGTCAGAAGAAAGAAAAGAATGCATCAGTTGCGGGAGAACAGCTAATCGTTTCAAACCTCGTTCTTTCATTACTCTTAATGATAATCACCCTATTTGGACGTAATCTGATACTTAATCTCTTATACCGTGGAATCGAACCCGATGTCATGAGAAATGCCAGGATATATTTTTTCTACTCCGCCTTGTCATACCCTTTTCTGGCAGTCTATAACGCATGCGCGGCATTATTCCGTTCCATGGGCAATTCAAAGATATCCATGAAAATATCTGTCGTATCCAATCTAATCAATATCACCGGCAATGCCGTTTTTATCTTTGGATTTAATATGGGTGTTGCCGGAGCGGCAATAGCGACGCTGATATCCAGAATATTCTCATCGATTATGCTATTTGTGCTTCTTAACAATAAGAATCTGCCTATTCATATAGGAAATATCCTAAGATTCAAGCCAGACATGACCATGATAAAGCGTATTCTTAAGATAGGATTACCGAACGGTATGGAAAACAGCGTATTCCAGGTGGGTAAGATTTTGGTTCAAGGTATAATTGCAGGCTTGGGAACCGCTTCTATTACCGCCAATGCCATAGCAAGCAATATCGGAGGGTTTGGGGTATTACCCGGTTCGGCAGTAGGTCTTGCATTAATAACGGTTGTCGGTCAGTGTATCGGTGCAGGAGATTATGAAGCCGTAAAACGGTATACCGGTAGGCTTATGAAAATGACTCATTTCATTATGGCAGGACTCAATATAATCATCATAATCCTTATTCCGTCCATAGTTAAAATATATCAGGTTAGTGATGTGACTGCGGAGTTGGCATCCACATTGATGCTCTATCATTGTATTCTTTCTACGTTTTTCTGGCCTCCTTCTTTTGCGCTTCCCAATGCGCTTCGGGCTGCCGGTGACGTTAAGTTTACCATGTGGGTATCAATGATATCCATGTGGGTATGGAGAATAGGCTTAAGTTATGTATTAGCCATAATATTTGAGTTAGGTGTGTTCGGAGTATGGATAGCCATGACGGTTGACTGGATATCACGGTCGAGTTGTTTTGTATATCGATTTATGAAGGAGAAATACAGAACAATAGCATCTATATAGATACTGACACAGAAGTGCCAAATTTTACAATTAGAATATATATAGAAAAGCTAATAAAATACTGATTTAAGCCGATATAAATCATAGAGGAAACACCGAGGACAACCGTTTATAGGAGGTTACAGATGAGAAAGGCAAAAAGAATAGGTATATTCTTAGCATTATGTATAATATCAACCGCGGCTATATATTTAACATCAAATAATACTGCTCAGGCTTCCGAGATACCCAGGCCTGATGAGTATTATTTTGTGTTTAACGGACAGCAGAAACAGGCCGGTACAGAATACGAGATGAAAAGTCAGAACGTTTGGCTGAATATAACTGCCGGAACATGGGAACCTGAAACGGAAGTTACTTGGGTTTCATCCGAACCCGGAGTAGTTACCCTGGAGCCCACAGAATTTGGCTCAAACTTTGTTAATATGGTTAGAAAGGGCCCCGGTTATTCCACAATAACAGCAGTCGTTAAGCATGGTTCCTATACATATTCCTTAAGCTGTCTGGTGAAGATTAATCTTGAATTTGACTATCAGAAGACCGGAATGACCGTAGCGACGACAACTCAGGAAAGAATACTTGTTATTAATGAAATAGGTGATGAAAAGCAGGTATACTTAAAGTATGTTAACTATGATGATGAGACAGGTACTGTTACGGGAAGTGCAATATCTGCAGCAGCGGTGACCTGGGAAAGCGAGAATGAAAGCGTGGCAACAGTCGATGAGACAGGTAAGGTTACTGCGGTCGGAAGCGGCAGCGCCCGAATTACCGTTACAACCAACACCATGTCTTCGCAGGACAGGTATCTGTCGATAACCATGATGGTTGTGGTTTCACCGAAATTCAGCCTTACCTTTGATGATTACGAAGGAAATCATATAGTCGCTAATTCGGGTAATGATAAAAACAACTATACGCCTGTAAACGGCGTACCCTCTAACTTTATATTAGAGTCAAATGCCACATATGGTACGAACCTAAAGTGGGAAATAATAGATTCCAGCACGGGTAAGAAGCCTACTGCTGATAAGCTGAGTTATGCAATCAGTGAAAACAGCGGAAGCGTAACCTTTAGCAGAGTAAAAGCGGGTACATATGAGATTTATGCATTTGCCAACGAGAATTATAATTATAATACCAATGCACCCTACGCATACATGAAGATAATCGTTCCGATATATCTCGGGGATGAGCATATAATTATGAACGTAGGGGATACATATGATATTGTGGAGAACTCCAATATCCCTAATTTTAGTATTTTTGAATATAATTATGGAGAACAGGGGGCGGGAGGCTCTAATATCGCTCAGGTAAATAGTAAAACAGGAGTTATAACAGCCAGAAGAAAGGGTAAGGTGTCGATTAACCTTATCTATAAGACATCGTCTGATTTATATGACAGTTCAATCGTAGTGGATACGAAGACGATTCATGTTACGGTTATAGACGGCATTTCCTTAAGTGCAACAGAGGCAATGCTTTATACCTCAGGCACATTACTGTTACATGCCATAGTAACAGATCCCGCAGAACCAATAATCTGGAGTAGTGATGCTCCTCATATTGCCACAGTAGAAGACGGTCTGGTTACCGCCCTTCGTCCGGGTGTGGCAATTATAACGGCACAGCAAAACATACAGGGGGTTGTTAAGCGGGCAACCTGTGAAATCACCGTACAGCAATCGGTAACCAATATTACCATAGATCCCCCTGCTCTCAATCTGGCTATCGGAGAATATCAGACGTTACATGCCAATATTACCCCTAAGCTAAGTGGAATCAGACTTAACTGGAAGACATCCGATGAAAGGGTGGTAAGAATTATCGAGGCTAATCCCTTAACTGTAACAGTTCAGGGTGTAGCCGGTGGAAATGCTGTAATATCTGCGATTAACGAAGACAATATTGTAGTGGGTTATTGCCATGTAACAATAAGGCAACCGGTGACAAGAATAGCATTATCGGATACCAATGTAAATATTAATATAGATGCTAAGAGTATTCAGCTTAGAGCAATAGTCTATCCGGAAAATGCATTGAATAAAGAGATAATTTGGACATCATCGAATCCACAGATAGCTAGAGTAAATGAGAATGGATTAGTGACTCTGGTAAAGCCGGGTGAAGTGACCATAATAGCAAGATCGGCAGACAATCCGGAGATAATGGAATTATGTAATATAAATATTGAAGTGCCTGTAAGTACCGTAGCCTTAGATGAGAGTGAGGTTACGATGTATGTGGGACAAAGCAAAAGACTTACCTATACGGTACTTCCCGCAAATGCCAGTAAGACTGCAGTTACATGGACTTCAACGAAGAGCAATGTAGCTTCAGTGGACTCGGCAGGAAGAGTAACAGCAAGACAGGTTGGATCCACAGTAATAATGTTAAAGACACTGGACGGTGGTCATACCGCTTACTGTACTATTAATGTCCGACAAATAGCAGAGGGTATAAAGTTTGACAGTGCTGAGCTTGAACTGTTTACCGGACAGGTTCATAAATTGGAATATACCCTTATACCTGCCAATGCGACAGATTCGGAATTGTTATGGGAGGCCAGTGATACCAAGGTTATTACCGTTAATGAAAAGGGAGAGGTTACCGCAAAGGGTCCCGGTGTTGCATTCGTGATAGTAAGGACCGAGTCCGGAGGAATGTCTTACGTTAAGGTAACCGTAAAACAACCTGTCAGCGGTATTATCATGAATTTCTCAGAGAAGACAATCTATGTTAGGGAAAGTTTTGACCTCAAGGTATCGGTATCGCCTAGTGAGGCTTCTAACCTTGGAGTCGAATGGAAAAGCTCCAATACTAACGTGGCAACAGTATCAAATACCGGAGAGGTAGTGGGTGTTAAAGCAGGAATGGCAATTATAACGGCGACCACATTGGACGGCGGATACACTGCAAATTGTGTAGTAACCGTTAGAGAACGGATAACATCCATGACTCTGGACCATGAAGAATACAGGTTGGGTCTCAATAAATCATTTACTCTGAATGTTATAATTGAAAATGAGACTGCCACGGATCAACAGTTCAGATGGGTATCCAGTGATGATGACGTTGCTTCCGTTAATAAGAACGGTAAAGTAACAGGAAATAAATATGGATTTGCAACAATTACGGCATATGCGTTGGATGGAAGCGGAGCCGAGGCAAGCTGTGAGGTCGAAGTCGTTAGAGCGGTAACAAGAGTTACTGTAGATAAAAGTTATCTGACAATGCTGGAGGGAGAAACAAAGCAGATAAAGGCAAAGATAGAGCCATCGAATGCTACCTATAAAATACCCTCATTTAGTGTCAGTCAGGACGGTATAGTTATTGTGGATGAGGACGGATACGTCACGGCACTAAAGGAAGGCACGGTCTCTGTTATAGCATCTGCCCAGGATAGCAGCGGTAAGTTTGCGATAACCTATATTACTGTATATAAAAGAGTTCCGGCAACATCAATCGTGTTATCAGATAAAAAGGTTGTTATGATACAGGGAGAGCAAAGAGATGTTAAGCCGGTGTTAAATCCGATAAGCTCTACCGACGGCATAACCTGGAGTTCGGATAATACCTCTGTTGCCAGTGTGGGTAAAACCAACGGAAGAATCAGGGCAAATGCAACGGGAACGGCCTATATTACAGCCATGACAGACTCAGGAAAGACAGCGACAATAGAGGTTACTGTAATAGGTCTTAATGTAACCGAGCTGGAATTAGAGCAATACAGCAGATATACCTTATATGTAGAAGGGGCGACCTCGAGGGTTACCTGGGATGTTGCCAATCCTTCAATAGCCGAAGTCAGAAACGGAATGATAATAACAAAAGCAAGAGGTACCACAGTCATTACCGCAACCGTTAACGGAAGAAAGCTGACTTGTAAACTAACGGTTACAAAGATTAAATAGTGTGAAGCGGTACATTAATAAGTACCGAGCATCGAACCGGGGATGTTTCAATGTTTTGAAACATCCCTATATTAGTATCTATTACCATAAAAGTCGGATTTCTTGGTATAAATAGACAAAAATTTCTCCACATAATATTAGCTAATTGATAAATAAATATAGGTATGATAGAATTCTTACAGAACACACGTTTAAACACAAAGAATGACATCATATAAGGAGGGTGCGATTTGTTAGTAAGTCTGCACGTTAAGAACTTTGCCATTATAAATGAAGTCGAGGTATACTTTAAAAACAATTTAAATATACTTACCGGAGAAACCGGAGCGGGCAAATCTATTATCATAGATTCGATAAACTGTGCCCTCGGAGCGAGGGTATCTAAGGATATTCTTCGAAGCGGGGCAGATTATGCTCTTGTGGAACTGGTATTTGATACAGAGGACAGAGCAGTTCATGAGGCTATGAACAGACTGGACATTCCAATAAATGATAATCAGATAATTATATCGAGAAAAATAATGCCAAATAGAAGTATATACAGGCTAAATGGTGAAAATGTTCCCGGAAGCACAATTACCTCCATTGCTGAGATGCTGATAGATATACACGGGCAGCACGAGCATCAATCTTTATTGCATAAAACAAAGCATTTGGAGATTGTTGACCGTTTTGCAAAAGATGAGATAGGAACTCTTAAGCAGGAGCTTCAGGAGGTATATAAGGCTTATATTTCATTAAAGCATGAATACGATAACGCCGGTATCGATGAAGAGAAAAGACTGCGGGAGATCTCCTTTCTTGAATATGAAGCCAATGAAATCAGAAGTGCCGCTCTAGTCGAGGGTGAGGATGAGGAGTTAATGACATTATACAAAAAATACTCCAATGCCCATACGATTTCAGAAGGCTTACAGACGGTATATAATCTGACAGGCTATGATACCGGTCAGGCAGGCGACAACATGGGAAGAGCTGTTCGTCAGCTTACAAAGCTTGTAGAATATGATAATGAATTAGGAGAACTATTAGCACAAGCTACTGATGTGGAGGAACTACTTAACGATTTCAACAGGGATTTATCTCAGTATTTATCAGGCTTGGACAATAATGAAGAGGAACTATATGAAATAACAAAAAGATTGGATTTGATAAATCATTTAAAACAGAAGTATGGTTCCGATATCGGGCAGATACATAACTACCTGGAGGAATGTGAGAAGAAGCTTGAGAGATATAGGGATTATGATGCCTACATGGAGAAGCTTAGGATTAGTCTGAAAGTCGAAGAGGACAAGCTAAATGAGCTTTCCGGTAGATTAACAGAAATAAGAAAACGAAAGGGTAAGGAGCTGACTTCTAGGATTAAAGAGGCTTTGATTGACTTAAACTTCCTGGATGTTAAATTCGATATAAGCTTCAGTAAGAATGCTTCATATTCATCGAATGGATTTGACGACGCGGAGTTCATAATATCTACGAATCCCGGTGAGGAATTGAAATCCCTATCCAGAGTGGCATCAGGAGGCGAGCTCTCCAGAATCATGTTGGGTATAAAATCTGTATTAGCCGAGAATGATGATATCGAAACATTGATTTTTGACGAAATCGATACCGGAATCAGCGGAAGAACTGCTCAAAAGGTATCAGAGAAGCTGTCAGAATTAGCGGTGCATCATCAAATTATATGTATTACTCATCTTGCACAAATAGCTTCGATGGCCGATGCACATTTTATAATTGAGAAGCAGACAGACGGGATAACGACAGAGACAATCATCAGGGAATTAAATAACGATGAGATGATCGACGAGCTGGCAAGAATTCTTGGTGGAGCGGCCATAACAGACAGGGTAATCGACAATGCAAAAGAAATGAAGGAGCTTGCAACCTCTTCTAAAAAATACAAAATCTAAAAGTTGAAAATAACGAATATCAGACCCGAGGATATACAATACTATGTATATCCTTTTTTTATTGAACAGGAGAGTGCCTTCTTTTCAATAAAAAATGCTCCGCGGGGATGCGTTATTTAAAGTATTATAAACCAAACATGAGGTGCGAGTGGATGAGAAGAAAGAAGATATACAGAAGGGTATTATTATCCCTTTTTTTGGTTAGCATAGCGGCAATTATTTACTTAGTTATATATAGTCTCGAAAAAAACATACCTGACGAAATCAAAATCGTTGTTGACAGAGAAGAAAGATTCAGCTTTAATATGCCGCTGAAGGCCAACATAGAGACTGAGGATATCGGTGTTATAAGTGTCAATAATTCAAAGATTCCATCAAATAAAATCGATATAGATCTGAACGAGCCTTTTACTCTTCAATCTACTAAGACCGGGCAGTATAATATAAATCTTAAGCTGTTTGGAATATTTAATTATAAAAAAATTTCGCTGGATGTAATAGAAACAGTCGAACTTATACCCTGTGGAACTCCGATTGGTATCTCAGTAGAGACCGACGGTATATTGGTTCTGGGTAACAGTGAAATTACCGGAGCAGACGGGCTTAATTATTCGCCGTCATATAACAAATTAAAATCAGGCGATTATATTCTATCAATTAATAACAGGAAGGTAATGTATAAGGAGGATTTCATTGAAGAAATTCAAAAATCCAACGGAAGGGATATAAGGCTTCAGATACGTCGTAACGGAGAGATAAGTAATATCATAATTACACCTGTAAAAACGGCTGACGGAGATTATAAAATCGGTACCTGGATCAGAGACGATACACAGGGAATAGGTACTTTAACATTCATATCGACAAACGGTCATTTTGGAGCATTGGGTCATGGGATTACAGACATAGACACAGGGAGGTTAATGGAAATCGATAATGGTACTATATATGATGCTCAGATTATGTTCATTGTAAAAGGCAAGGAGGGAGAGCCCGGAGAGCTTATCGGGATAATTAGACAGAATGAAAAGAATAAAATCGGAGAAATAACTGATAATACCAGCCAAGGCATATTTGGAAAGGTCAATCACAAATACAAGCTTAAGGAGGAGTTCAAGCCTCTGAAGATTGGATTTAAACAAGATGTCAAGCTGGGCAAAGCCTATATTCGCTGTATGGTGGATGGAAAGATTGTAGATTATGAAATAAACATACAAAAGATAGATATGAGTAATTCCAATCAAAGCAAGGGCCTTGTGATTAAAATTACCGATGAGCGGTTGCTTAACTTAACGGGAGGAATAGTTCAGGGGATGAGTGGCAGCCCTATTATACAAAATAATAAGATAATCGGTGCTGTAACCCATGTATTTATACAGGATTCAACTAAAGGATACGGTACATTTATTGAAAACATGGTAAATAAATTAGAATAAGCAATTGTTTTGTTATAAAAAGAGGTCGACTATAAATTTTAAAAATCAAACGAGCCGACAAAAATACGGCAACATATTTACAGTCTATAATCCAACCTAATACAAAAAGATTTAATTTTTGCCCTATTTCCCATTTTATTATAAATAGGCTGTCGAACAGTGCGAAAAGATAGAATTGAATATTTGGGATATAGTAGCTATAATTCGTATATGGTAAATATTTACAAATTAATTCTATTATAACCTTCCGTTATTAATTTTTTTGTGTAGAATCATTAGTATATCTGTTTGATTATGGCGACATATGTTAGAATATAACAAAAAATAGTGCAAATTAACTAGGAATAATTTGGTAATATTGCCATTACGAAAACTGTTGACGTCAACTATTCTAAAGGATATAATGTTGCCATATAAAATCATGAAATACAAAATGTGGCAAAAAACTCACAAAATGTGAAGCGTGCATATATTATTTTAATCTATGTTGTTACGGAAGGGGAAATCAAAAATTCAATGGAGGTTGTGAAAGGGTATGGGCAAAATCAATGTAGCTATCGTCGATGATAATGAAAGGATGGTAAACCTACTGGAGGATATTTTAAAGGAAGACTCAGAAATTGAAGTAGTAGGTAAATCAGAGAATGGGTTGGATGCTTTGGATATGATCAAAGAAAAGAAACCCGATGTAGTATTATTGGATTTAATTATGCCAAAATTGGACGGGCTTGGGGTTATGGAGAAGATAAAAAGAGATTCGGAGTTTAAGAAAAATCCTTCCTTTATAGTAATTACAGCAATCGGACAAGAGGGGGTTACGGAAAGTGCATTCGAGCTGGGGGCAAATTATTATATCATGAAGCCCTTTGACAGTAATGTGATACTATCAAGAATTAAACAGTTAAAAGGCGATTACCATAATAGAATAACCAATAACCATAGAGTAAGTGCATACGAGAATAAGAGTACTTATATGGAGAGAAATCTAGAGACCGATGTAACAAATATAATACATGAAATCGGTGTTCCTGCACATATAAAAGGTTATCAGTACTTACGGGACGCAATTATGATGTCTGTTAATGATATTGAGATGCTTAATTCCATAACCAAACTACTTTATCCTTCGATTGCCAAACGTCATAAAACAACTCCAAGCAGAGTTGAGAGGGCAATCCGACATGCAATAGAGGTAGCATGGAGCAGAGGCAAGATGGATACAATAGACGAATTATTCGGATATACGGTCAGCAACGGAAAGGGTAAGCCTACCAATTCAGAGTTTGTAGCACTAATCGCAGATAAAATCAGACTGGAGTATAAATTCAGAACATAAATTAATATCTTACAGGGCCGGCTTAATATAGCCGGTTCTATAGCTTTTATAGCATATTATCCTAGTTTGATCTTTTTGTCAAAAAACAATTTACGTTTATTTTGAAATATGTTATTCTAGTCTCGTATGCAAATTTACATAAGAGTATTAGGAGGTAAAATGAAAATACTAGATTTGTTAGAAGTGATATTTGTGTTTGCCGGAGGATTAGGTATGTTCCTGTTCGGTATGAACATGATGGGTGACGGACTTCAAAAAACCGCAGGTAGCAGACTTAAGAGATTATTGGGATATCTTACTAATAATAAATTGATGGCCGTAATAGTGGGTGCATTGGTTACTGCTATTATCCAAAGCTCTTCTGCGACTACGGTTATGATGGTGGGTTTTGTTAATGCAGGAATCATGCAGCTTGGTCAAACTGTAGGTGTAATAATGGGAGCCAATATCGGGACTACGGTAACGGCCTGGCTCGTATCAATGGGTGAATGGAGTTCACTTCTAAAGCCTGACTTTTTCGCTCCTATATTAATAGCCGTAGGAGTATTCGTAACACTAATATGTAAGAGTAAAAAGAAAAAGGATATTGCTGAAATTATTATTGGTCTCGGACTATTATTTATTGGACTTAAACTTATGTCGGACATTATAAAGCCTTATGCTCAGGCTGAAGATTCGATATTTAAGCATGCCTTTGCTGTGCTAGGTAAGAATCCAATCTTAGGTATATTGGTGGGTGCGGTGGTTACGGCTGTTATTCAAAGTTCTTCGGCGTCAGTAGGTATATTACAGACATTGGCTATGGCTGGTGTAGTGAATTGGCAGTCTGCTATATTCATAACCTTAGGTCAGAATATCGGAACATGTATAACGGCAATACTATCCAGTATAGGCGCTACTAAGACTGCCAAAAGAGCAGCATTTATTCATCTGTCCTTTAATGTTATAGGTGCTGTCGTAATTGGTGCCGCCATGTATGTAATATTCAGACTTCAGCCAAATTTTGCATTATCCCGAATAAACAGTACACAGATATCCATATTCCATACGGTATTTAACCTGACTAATACTATAATACTGTTCCCGTTTTCTAAGGGACTGGTTAAGCTTTCAGGATTGTTCATCGATGATTCGAAAGTTGAAATCGGTACGGATGAGGTTCAGATCACGATTCGTCATCTGGACGAGCGTATTCTTGAAACACCTTCATTTGCGGTACAGAATGCAATTAAAGAAGTGGTTCACATGGGTGAAATTACACTTAATAATACAAAGGAAGCGGTCGATGCTCTACTTAACAATAATGATGAAAAGGCGAAAAAGGTCTTTGAGGTCGAGAAGGTCATTGATGCACATCAAAAGATTATTAATGAGTACCTGGTGAAGATAAATAATCTTTCTTTAACCAATAAGCAAAAAAGGATTGTTAATAACCTTTTCAATACAGTTTCGAATATTGAAAGAGTCGGAGATCATGCCGAGAATCTGGCGGAACTGGCCCAAGAAAAGGTGGCAAATGACTTATATCTTTCCGATGAGGCCTATGATGAGCTTAAGAATATTTGCAGTATTGCATTGGAATCCTTTGAATATGCTATCAGGTCTATAACAACCGAGGATAAAGAGGATATACGAAGGGTTGAGGAGACGGAGAAGAAGGTAGATAATTTGAAGGACGAGCTTCGGCAGAAGCATATAGACAGATTATCACAGGGTATCTGTTCGTCGGAAAATGGTGTGGTCTTTATCGATGCATTGATTAACCTTGAAAGGATATCCGATCATTCCCTTAATATAGCAAACTTTGTTGCCAGTGAGATACCTCATAAGAATTAATAATTAAAAAATGCACAAAAAACATTGGTGAAAGACAAAAAATATAACTAATATCATAATATTCTATAAAAAATTAGTAAACCCTTGAAATTTTGGACTTTATTGTGTAAAATTGTGATTGAGAAAAAATTGACAAACAGTAATTTGATGCCATGTTTTTTCTTGATAGTACAATTAAATTAAGTAAGTTATTATAAACTATATAGGAGGAATTTATTATGGCAGTAAAAGTAGCAATTAATGGTTTTGGGCGTATCGGCCGTCTTGCTTTTAGGCAGATGTTCGGTGCAGAAGGGTATGAGATAGTAGCACTTAACGATTTAACAGATGCTAAGATGTTGGCTCACCTGTTAAAATATGATTCTGCACAGGGTAGATATGCTAAGGCAGATACAGTCGTAGCAAAAGAGAATTCCATCGTTGTTGATGGCAAAGAGATTAGAATTTACAGCGAAGCTGATCCTTCCAAATTACCTTGGAAAGAGTTAGACGTTGACGTTGTACTTGAGTGTACAGGATTCTTCGCTACCAAGGCAAAATCTCAGGCACATATTGATGCCGGTGCTAAGAAAGTTGTTATCTCCGCACCTGCAGGAAACGATCTTCCTACAGTTGTATTCGGCGTTAATGAGAATATATTAAAGGCATCCGACACAATTATATCTGCAGCATCCTGCACAACCAACTGTCTGGCTCCTATGGCGGCTGCATTAAATAAGCTGGCTCCTATCGATAAGGGTTACATGATGACTATTCATGCTTATACCGGAGATCAGATGACATTGGACGGCCCTCATAGAAAGGGTGATTTAAGACGTGCAAGAGCAGCAGCGATTAATATCGTTCCTAACTCCACCGGTGCTGCAAAGGCTATCGGTTTGGTTATACCTGAATTATCCGGTAAGCTTGCCGGTGCTGCACAGAGAGTTCCTGTTGCTACAGGTTCCTCAACAATTTTAACGGCTGTATGTAATAAGAGAGTAACTGTTGAAGAAGTTAATGCTGCTATGAAGGCTGCATCTGATGCATCCTTCGGATATACAGAGGACGAGATCGTATCCTCAGATATTATCGGAAGCACATACGGTTCAATATTTGATGCTACTCAGACCGCTGTTATGGAACTTGAAAATGATAGGACATTAGTTAAGGTTGTAGCATGGTATGATAACGAGAATTCATACACCAGCAACATGGTAAGAACCATTAAGTATCTTAATGAGTTGAAGTAAATCATAATTGATCCATGATGGGTCCGGTCTATTTGGACCGGACCTTTTATCGTATTGAAAGGAGTGTACACATAATGTTAAATAAAAAATCAGTTGATGATATTAATGTTAAGGGAAAACGAGTTCTTGTCAGATGTGACTTCAATGTCCCTCTACAGGAAGGTAAAATCACAGACGAGGTTCGAATAGTAGAAGCGCTTCCCACAATAAAGAAGCTGATAAATGACGGAGGTAAGGTAATTCTATGTTCTCATCTGGGCAAGCCTAAGGGAACACCTAAGCCTGAGCTGTCACTTGCACCGGTTGCAGTAAGATTGTCTGAGCTGCTTGGTAAAGAAGTAAAATTTGCCAAGGATGACAATGTTGTTGGCGAGAACGCTAAGGCAGCCGTGGCAGCCATGAAGGACGGAGATGTCGTACTTCTTGAGAACACTCGCTATCGTGCCGAGGAAGAAAAGAATATAGATACCTTTAGTGAAGATTTGGCATCACTTTGTGATGTGTTTGTAAATGATGCATTTGGTACCGCCCACAGAGCTCACTGCTCCAACGTAGGTGTGACAAAGTTTGTTGATACCGCAGTAGTCGGATATCTTATGCAGAAGGAAATCGAGTTTTTAGGTAATGCGGTTAATAATCCTAAGAGACCTTTTGTAGCCATATTGGGAGGCTCCAAGGTATCCAGTAAAATATCCGTTATAAATAACCTTCTCGATAAGGTGGATACATTGATAATCGGCGGAGGCATGGCATACACATTCATGAAGGCCCAAGGTGAGGAAGTTGGTAACTCCTTATTAGAAGCCGATTATCTGGATTATGCCAATGAAATGATTGAGAAGGCTAAGGCGAAGGGAGTAAACCTGTTAATTCCCGTAGATACTGTTGTGGCCAATGAATTCAATAATGATGCAGAATACAAGACAGTAAAGCGCGGTGAGATCGAATCCGGTTGGCAGGGACTGGATATAGGTGAAGAGACAGCAAAGATGTTTGCAGATGCGATAAAGGACGCTAAGACAGTAGTATGGAATGGTCCTATGGGCGTGTTCGAAATGCCTAACTTTGCCAAGGGTACCATTGCCGTGGCTAAAGCACTTGCTGAGATAGATGCTACAACTATTATAGGCGGTGGAGATTCCGCTGCAGCCGTAAATCAGCTTGGATTTGGCGATAAGATGACCCATATTTCAACCGGTGGCGGTGCATCCCTGGAATTCTTAGAGGGTAAGGAGCTTCCGGGAGTGGCAGCAGCTAACGATAAATAAAGGAGAGATATAATGCGTAGAAAAATAATAGCAGGTAATTGGAAGATGAATAAGACGCCCGGCGAGGCGGTTGCACTGATAAATGAATTAAAGCCATTGGTAGCTACTGAGGAAGCTGATGTGGTATTTTGTGTTCCTGCAATCAGCTTAATTCCTGCGGTTGAGGCAGTTAAGGGAACAAACATTGCTATAGGTGCTCAGAACATGTATTTTGAGGAAAGTGGCGCTTATACCGGTGAAATAGCCCCGAATATGCTGACCGAGGTTGGTGTAAAATATGTTATTATAGGTCATTCTGAAAGAAGAGAGTATTTTGCCGAGACTGATGAGACTGTTAACAAGAAGGTATTAAAGGCTTTAGAGCATGGATTAACACCAATTATCTGCTGCGGTGAATCCTTGACACAGAGAGAACAAGGAGTTACAATTGATTTTGTTCGTCAACAGATTAAAATTGCATTCCTAAACGTATCTAAGGAGCAGGCAGCAAAGACCGTAATCGCTTATGAACCGATATGGGCAATAGGTACAGGTAAGGTGGCCACCTCCGAGCAGGCTGAAGAGGTATGTAAGGCAATCCGTGATTGTATCGCTGAAATATATGATGAGGCTACTGCAGAAGCTATTCGTATTCAATACGGCGGAAGCGTAACAGCGGCAAGTGCCGGCGAACTGTTCAGCCAGCCAAACATAGACGGTGGATTAGTAGGCGGTGCAAGTCTGAAAGCGGATTTCGGAAAGATTGTAAATTACAAATAGATGACGATGGAAAGAGGTCAAGCATGAGTAAAAAACCAACAGTATTATTGGTGTTAGACGGCTTCGGTCTTAATGATAATAAAGAGGCCAATGCCATAGCTATGGCTAATACACCAAACATGGACCGGTTAATGGAGGAATATCCGTTTGTTAAGGGTAATGCCAGTGGTATGGCAGTCGGACTTCCTGATGGACAAATGGGTAACTCTGAGGTTGGTCATATTAACATAGGGGCAGGAAGAATAGTATATCAGGAGCTGACAAGGATAACAAAGGAGATTCAGGAGGGCACATTTTTTGAAAATGCCGCCTTACTTGCAGCCATTGATAACTGTAAAAGATATAATTCCGATCTTCATCTATATGGCTTGTTATCAGATGGAGGTGTTCATAGCCACAACACCCATCTATATGGCTTATTAGAGCTTGCAAAGCGTCATGGGCTTAAGAATGTATATGTCCATGCGTTCCTAGACGGAAGAGACACTCCCCCTACATCCGGAAAAGGCTATGTAGAAGAGCTTGGGGAGAAGATGAGAATCTTAGGCGTGGGTAAGATAGCTACTGTAATGGGCCGTTATTATTCTATGGATAGAGATAACCGTTGGGACCGTGTAGAGAAGGCATACCGTGCCATGGTATATGGTGAAGGACAGACTGCCGTAAGCGGAGTCGTTGCAGTGCAGAACTCCTATGATAATGAAGTCTATGATGAATTCGTAATACCTACGGTTGTTTTAGAAGACGGCAAGCCTGTAGCAACCATTAAAGAAAATGATTCTATAATATGCTATAACTTCAGACCTGACCGTGCAAGAGAAATCACGAGGGCATTCTGTAGCGATGATTTCACGGGTTTTGACCGCGGCAAGGAAAGAATGAATGTTACCTATGTATGCTTCTCAGAATACGATATCACCATTCCGAATAAGCTGGTAGCTTTTCATAAGATATCAATAGAAAATACATTCGGTGAGTTTCTGGCAAAGCACAAAATGACTCAGCTTAGACTAGCCGAGACAGAGAAATACGCCCATGTAACCTTCTTCTTTAATGCCGGCATAGAGGTTCCCAATGAAGGAGAGGACAGAATATTAGTTAATTCTCCGAAGGTGGCAACATATGATTTGCAGCCTGAGATGAGCGTATATAAGGTTGCCGAGAATTTGGTCGAAGCTATTAAATCCGATAAATATGATGTAATCATAGCTAACTTTGCCAATCCTGATATGGTTGGTCATACCGGTGTTTTAGAGGCCACCATTAAGGCAATCGAAGCAGTAGACGAATGTGTGGGTATGGCTGTTGAAGCTCTCTTGTCAGTAAATGGTCAGATGTTCCTTTGTGCAGACCATGGAAATGCGGAGCAGCTTATAGATTACGAGACAAATGAGACATTTACTGCACATACGACTAATCCGGTTCCCTTTATATTAATTAACTTCGATGAGGATTATACCTTAGCTGAGGGCGGTCGCTTAGCGGATATCGTTCCAACCCTAATCGATATGATGGGTATGAAGCAACCCCAAGAGATGACAGGTAAGTCCCTGTTGATTAAGAAATAGTCCAAAAATAAAAATAAGTTGAAATAATACACGTTCTATGATAGAATAGGCGTAGTTTTGAAAAGGTTTTATCTGTAGAATGGAGGATTGTCGTGGAAGTTTTAAGAGCTATTGTTCAAATAGTATATATCGGTATTTGTGCAGTGTTGGCATTTATAGTACTGAAGCAGGAAGGAAAATCATCGGGATTATCCGGTGCATTGACCGGTGCTTCTGAATCTTACTGGAGTAAGAATAAGGGACGTTCTGCTGAAGGCTTTATAGTAAGATCAACAAAGGTTCTTGCAACATTATTTATAGTACTGTCAGTCGTACTTAATCTTAATTGGTAAGAATATCATGTTAGCAAAACACTCTGGATACCAGAGTGTTTTTTGTTGATATGAAATTCTATAAAAAATACTAATATCATGCAGGATATGGTATACTATAATAATAAATAAGTCGATGTGTGCTTGAATAAAAATATAGAGATTTAGGAGTAAATATGAAGGAAAATAAAAGAGATGATAGAGTAAAGATGCTGCAGGAATTTTTCGGCAGCAGTGAATATAAGCCCATGAGATTCAGAGATATAGTTGCCATATTGCAGGTACCAAAAGGCTCAAAACATGAGCTGAAGGAAATATTAGATTCCTTGGTTAATAAGGGAATGATTATACTGGATGACAAAGGAAGATACAGAACGCCCGGAGATAATATAAAGACAGGGATTTTCTCGGCAACCCAGAAGGGTTTTGGGTTTGTAATAATTGAGGGAGAATCGGAGGATATCTTTATACCGGAGAATGCAACCAAGGGAGCCATGCATGGTGATAAGGTCGCCATCATGATAAATAAAGAAAGAACCGGCAAGAGGCAGGAGGGTATGGTGCTCCGAATACTGGATAGAGGTATGAAGGAGATTGTAGGTACCTTTCAGAAAAGTAAGAACTATGGATTTGTGATTCCCGACAATCAGAAATTCAGTCATGATATATTTGTTCCGAAGGAGCATACCAAGGGAGCGGTCACGGGACATAAGGTCTTAGTTACTGTTACGAACTACGGTGATGAAGATCATAACCCCGAGGGAAGGGTGGTTGAAATCATCGGCCATAGTAATGATCCCGGGGTGGATATCATGTCGGTAGTCAAGGCATACGACCTGCCGGTAGAATTTCCTAAGGATGTATTTCGTGTACTGGATTTCATCCCTGATGAAATTGATCAGAATGAAATTATAAATAGGATGGATATTAGAGAGATGCAGACTATAACCATAGACGGTGAGGATGCTAAGGATTTGGATGATGCGGTATCCCTTACTAAGGAAGGCGATATATATCATCTTGGGGTACACATAGCCGATGTAACTCATTATGTTAAGGAAGGTGCTGCACTTGATAAGGAGGCATTCAGGAGAGGAACCAGCGTATATCTTGTGGACAGGGTTATCCCTATGCTTCCCCATAAATTATCCAACGGAATATGCTCGCTTAATCCCGGAGTTGACCGCTTGGCACTAAGCTGTTTTATAGATATAGATTCCAAGGGAAATGTAATCGGTCATAGGATAGCCGAGACGGTAATCCGTTCTGACAGCCGTATGACATATTCGGATGTATCCAAGATTATAGAGGACAAGGATGAGGAGCTCATTAAGAAATATGAGGATTTGGTCCCCATGCTCATGCTTATGCTGGAACTTTCCGAGGTACTTAAGAGTCGTAGGCATAGAAGGGGAGCTATTAATTTCGATTTTCCTGAGAGTAAGATAATCGTGGATTATAACGGTAAACCTATTGAGATAAGGGAATATGAAAGAAATAAAGCCACTAAAATTATTGAGGAATTCATGCTGATTGCCAATGAAACTGTGGCTGAGGATTATTTCTGGCAGGAGATCCCCTTCCTATATCGTACCCATGATAATCCCGACGAAGAAAAAATCAAGGCACTCGCCATATTTATCAATAATTTTGGCTACAGTATCAGGATTGGAAATGAGGATATTCATCCTAAGGAGCTGCAGAAGCTGCTTAACAGGATAGAAGACACACCGGAAGAAGCCCTGATAAGCAGGCTTACACTCCGTTCAATGAAGCAGGCAAAGTACACCGTTGCAAATACGGGGCATTTTGGTTTATCTGCAAAGTACTACACCCATTTTACCTCACCGATACGTCGTTATCCAGATCTTCAGATTCATAGAATTATCAAGGAGAATATCAACGGAAGGCTTGATGAGGAAAGAAGAAGTCACTATGAGAAAATTCTCTATGAGGTTGCAAATCACTCCAGTAGGACTGAGCGCAGAGCGGACGAAGCCGAGCGTGAAGTAGAGAAGATGAAGAAGGTGGAGTACATGATGGAGCATATAGGCGAAGTCTTTGACGGAGTAATCTCCGGTATAACGAACTGGGGTATATACGTAGAGCTTCCAAATACCATTGAGGGAATGGTTCGCGTAAGTGAAATGGAGGACGATTATTACCTATATGATGAAGAACGATATCAGATGGTGGGTGAGCATACAAAGAAGATATATAAACTGGGACAGAAGGTTAAGGTGGAGGTAGTAAATGCCGATAAGCTTCTTCGGACAATTGATTTCGCATTTGTGGAGGTTGAAGAATAGTGGGGGAAAATATAAAGCTAATAGCTAATAATAAGAAAGCATACCATGATTATTTTATAGAGGATAAGTATGAGGCAGGAATTGCACTTCACGGTACTGAGGTAAAATCCCTTAGAATGGGAAAATGCAGTATAAAGGAATCATTTATAAGAATTGAAAATGGTGAGATGTATATATACGGAATGCATATCAGTCCTTATGAGAAAGGAAATATCTTCAATAGGGATCCGCTTCGTGTGAGAAAGCTGCTGCTTCACAAGCATCAGATTAATAAAATAGGAGGTCAGCTGTCACAGAAGGGGTATACCATCATACCGCTGCAGGTGTATTTTAAGGGAAGGCTAGTAAAGTTGGAAATCGGACTCGCAAAGGGTAAGAAGCTATATGACAAGCGGGAAGATATAGCTAAAAAAGATATGAGAAGAGAAACAGAGAGAGAGTTTAAGGTTAAGAATCTTTACTAAAGGATTATTCATTAAATCAGATAATAATAAATATTAAATTGAATTATATGGAGAAGCAGGAAATAGTATCGCTTGACACCAAATGATAAATATTATAATATATATATGCGTTTGAAAACCGATATAATCTTTATTTATAAGGGGTTGTACTGGTTTCGACGGGGGTTTTGAAATTGTGGTAGCCATTCGCAGACTAGGACTGCGTCACCAACTTAGAACTAAATATAAACGCAAACGATAATTACGAATTAGCAGCTGCTTAATTGCAGCTCTTGTCGGCCTTAGGCATCCTGCGGCTTAAGATCCCGGCATCATCTTAGCAGGGACCTCTATCCTCAAAGCTTTGAGAGGGTAGAAGAACTATGAAGCTACCAAAACCGGAAGCCTGTCAATCGGCGTCCGGCGGAGGGAACAGTGTGGTAACGCCACACACAATAGATTGACTGTAATGGGAGAAGCTGCAATGGATGGGCTTTCGGACAGGGGTTCGATTCCCCTCAGCTCCATTGTGATTTAGAACGGGAAACCTTGATTTGCAGGGCTTTCCTGTTTTTTTGTTGTGATAATGTGGGTAATATTCGGATTACTTATGATTACATTTACTATCAATATTAAGTTAATATGGA
>JAAYTK010000002.1 GCA_012523775.1 Clostridiales bacterium
AATATTACTTTATCTATTAAGTGACTAGGAATAGTCAAGAAGGCTGGCTGAAACTCTTTATAATAATTATATAGAATTCCTTGATATAATGATTATAGAAGGAGCAGTTGCTCATTTTATAGATTATTATTCTGTTTTGTTGGACTCCCTTCAGGTTCAGCTTGATAGCGAAAAGGTACTGCTGGAGAAGAATATTGAGTTATTAAATAATACTCCAAAGACCATTAATCAGAAAGAAGCAATGAATGAAGCGTTAAACACGGATAATTCTATAAATATTATAGTTATGGGAAATATAATCAATCCTAATTATACAGAGCTTGAGCTTGACATTATAAATATAAAACAGTCAATCAATTATATTGAAAATACTATGAGCAAGTATCGTTTGTTTATAGGTGAACTTGAGGCTAAGCAATCAGAGGTAGAGAGATATTATAAAACAGGAGAGTTTGACGAATTTAACAGCAATTTTATCAGAGCAACAAGGAGCAATTTATATCTGGCCTCTCAGCCTGTAGCACCAAGTCGCAAGACAAGTCCAAATAACACACTAAATGTGATTGTTGGCATTTTAATTGGAGGTGTTATAGCTGTTCTTTTTGCAATTATAAAAGACATATGGTTTACTAAAAAATAACTAAAGATAGGAGTAGATAATACACATGAAGATACTTAAACTTGACAGCATAAGTAAAAAGCTTTATCTATTAATAACCCTAATTATAATCACCTCATTAGTCGGCATTTCGGCTATTAATTATGCAATATCCAAGCGGGAATTATTGCGGTCTAATCAGATTATTTTGAAGAATGCCATTGAATCAACCATGGTTGAGATTAATAAGAATTATAGATATACCCTGGATGAGTCGCAGTGGATGACAGAGGAGGTTGCAAAGAATGCTTCCTTAGCTACAATTGGTGATTTAATCAATAGTCCGATTGACGGTTTATCAGGGGCAACTTCAGACGAGACGGATGCTAACAGCTCTGCGACTGTAAATAGTGTGTATGCCGATCATTCGATTGATTTAGGTGAATCAGGCTATTTCTTTATAGTTAATTCAAATGGAGATATAGTATCTCATCCTTTCCTATCAGAGAATATATATAACCTAAAATCACATGATGGCAGATTTATTGTTCAGGAGATTATCGATGTCGCCAAGTCCGGAGGCGGTATTCTTAATTATGCTCTTGAGGAGGACGTAAGTCTGATTACAGACAGTAAGACTGTATTTTCAAAGTATTTTCCACATTGGGACTGGGTGGTAGGTGCAGTAATATATGATAATGAGCTGGCCAGAGGATCAAATATTATTTTATCATATAATATGATAGGTATTTTATTGGTTCTCGCAATATCTCTGTTTTTAACCATAATTTTAACCCGCAAGATAATAAGACCGATTAATAAGATTTCAAAAGCATTATCCGGTATCTCCAATGGAGATTTGACCGTTGATAAAATACATATAAAGACGAAAGATGAGATGATGCTTCTTGGCGGGGCAGTGAACAAACTTATTGACAGTCTCAACAGGATTCTCAGAATGATGATTCAATCCAGTGACAAGTTAAGTAAGTATGCTTCTAATCTATATGAATCCTCGGGCTTTGTTTCTCAAGCAACCACAGAGGTCGCAAATGCAATATCTCAGATGGCGGTTCAATCAGATGAGCAATTTAGAGATACGTTATCAAGTGTCGAAAGTGTAACCCTTCTGGGAGAAAGCATTAAAGAGACTGCCGATGCCAGTATAAAGATTGGTACCGTGGTCGAAAGAAATGTTGAGCTTAAGGAGATGGGACTTGCCTCAGTTCAGGAGCTCAAGGACGCTACCAAAGAGAATAACGAGAACACATCCGTTATCGAGAGTCTTGTGCATAGAATAAATAACCATTCGAATGATATCGGAGAGATTACGACAATCATATCAAATATAGCAAAACAAACAAATCTCTTGGCTTTAAATGCCAGTATTGAGGCCTCCAGAGCGGGAGAGCATGGCATGGGCTTTGCGGTGGTAGCCGAAGAAATTCGTTCATTAGCAAATGAGACATCCCTGGCGGTAGAAGATATTCGTCAGAAGATTGAGCAAATGCAGGGTCAGTCCGTAGAAGCGGTTGATTTCATATCAAAGAACCGTGAAGGCGTGGACAGGATTAATGAAACAGTCAATAAGACCGGGGAGATTATAGGGTTGATATCGGATGGTCTTCAGAATCTTATAGAGGATATCAATGCTATCGTAGAGCACAATAAGATGATAAATAGCAAGAAGGATGAAATCCTCGAAATGCTTAATAACGTGTCCGATGCGGCGCAGGATAACTCCGCAGCCATAGAGGAAATATCCGCCACAGCCGAGGAACAATCAGCAACCATACTTGAGATTAACAATAACATCTCTCAGTTGAATGATATGGTTAATGAACTTAACAGCTTAATAAATGAATTTAAGGTAAAAAATAAATAATCTTAGAAAGTAGTAGAAGGAGAGTAAGTAGGCGGGTACTTAGGTGTACCAGGTACATAAAAGCGGTACCTGGTACCACCCAAGTACCCGCTTACTGTATTCACCTTCTTTCTGTTTACCATATGGAAAAATATACTAATATGATTGTAAAATATTTAACAATATGTTACTATATTTGTATCACAAATACCGCAGATGGTTTAGCGCATAACTTCCGATAGGATGCATAAAATGTATAATGCAGGATTTATCCTGTTTATATTATATCTAATGAAGGAGGTTACAATAATGAGTACTACAATGAAAGCGCTAGTTTATAACGGACCTGAGAAGATTGGACTTGAGAATGTGCCTATTCCCAGAATAATCGAGCCTGATGATGCGATTGTTCGGGTCACCACATCCACCATATGCGGAACCGATATACATATCTGGCATGGTGGAATGCCTGAGGTGGAAGTGCCTCGCATACTTGGACATGAATTTGTCGGTGAAGTTGTCGAGGTTGGACCGAGTGTTCGCAATGCCAAAGTTGGGGACAAGGTTGCTGTATCATGTGTTACACAATGCGGAGAATGCTTCTATTGTGTTCGGGGGACCTATTCCCATTGTACAACCGGTAGCTGGATTTTCGGTTATATGATTGATGGCTGTCAGGCAGAATATGTTAGGGTTCCACACGCGAACTTCGGAATGCACAAGATTCCTCCCAACCTGACAGAAGAGGATGTTCTCTTTGTGGGAGATATTCTGTCTACGGGATATTTTGGAGCTGAGAATGCCGATATTAAGCCCGGAGATACGGTGGCAGTTATGGGTTGCGGACCGGTGGGAATGTGTGCAATGGCTACCGCAAGATTATGGGGTCCGTCTAGGATAATTGCTGTTGATGTAAACGAAGATCGGTTGAATGTGGCACTAAAACAGGGTATTGCCGATATCGCACTTAATCCGTTAAAGGATAATGTTCCTGAGGCCATCAGAGAAATGACTGATGGACGTGGTGCCGACCAAACGATCGAGGCAGTTGGTGCAAAGCCAACCTATGAAATGGCACTTGAGGCTGTTCGTCCGGGTGGAAACGTATCAATAATAGGTGTCTTTGAACAACCTCAGGAACTCGCTATGAACAAACTTTGGATTAAGAACATCAAAATCAGCATGGGATTGGTTAATGCTAACCGTATACCTGAGCTGATAAGTCTGATTCAAAACGGAAAGATTAACACTAATTTCCTTATTACTCACCGCGCACCTTTGAATGACATCGTTAAAGGCTATGATATTTTTGGCAATAAGAAGGACAACTGTATAAAATGGGTGGTTACACCTTATCAGAAATAATTAGTTACACTTAAATTACTGAGTATTACCATATGTTGGACATTTTTAAATACGAAAAATTTGACTGTAAATTAAGTCCTGTAAATTAAGTCTTACTATAGATAAAGATGAGATATAATCGGTACCATGATTCGGTACCAGGTACCGAACTGCGTACCTGGTACCGAATCGTTTTCTGCTAATAAGTTGTCAAATATGGTCTTGAACTAATCAGAATAGAGAATTCCTATGCAAGACGCTATAATTATATAAAAGATATTCTTTTGAGCTTCTTCGGAAAGATAAATGCATATAGAGCATAAAAAATGTTGCTTTATTTACGTCACTGTGGTAGTATGGTAAAGTGCTAACACAGTAAATTATTTGGGAGGAGCGTTATGAAAAAAAGAGTATTTTGTTTTATAATGGTGGTTATAGTGGCCCTAAGTTTAACTGCATGTGGATCTAAGGGGGAAGGCTCTTGGGAGTACATCGAGAAGAAAGGCACCTTTATACTCGGTCTTGATGATTCATTTCCACCAATGGGATTTAGAGACGATGATAATAATATCGTAGGCTTTGATGTTGACTTGGCTAAAGCAGTATGTGAGAAGCTTGGAGTTGAATTGGTGCTTCAACCGATTAAATGGACCGCTAAGGAGCAGGAGCTTAACACTAAGAATATTGACTGTATTTGGAACGGCTTTTCTGTAACTGAGGAAAGACTTGCCAATCTAACCATGTCCATACCGTATATGGAGAACACTATAGCAATGGTTGTTGTTAAGGACAGTGGTATTAAGAACAAGGCTGATATGGCAGGTAAGAGATTGGCTGTTCAGGGTGGGTCTTCTGCAGAGGAAGCATTGAATTCCGATGAGAACAAGGACTTCAGAGAGTCACTGGGTGAGATAAATGCCAGCTTTAAGGATTATGTAACGGCATTGATGGATCTTGAGACGGGCAACTCGGATGCAGTTCTTATGGATTCAGTGGTGGCCAATTATATGATTAATGAAGCAGGTAAAAATTACGTGATTCTCGATGACAGTCTTGTGGCAGAAGAATATGCCATAGGCTTTCGTAAGGGTGAAGAGGCACTTGCCGAAGCCGTTAATAAGGCACTCAGAGAACTTAAGAATGATGGAACAGTGGAGAGAATTGCAACTGAATGGTTTGGGTCTGATATAACAATTATTAAGTAAGACTATAGATCATAAATATATAAGAAAGACAAAAAGGTTTCACAATACGCCGATATTCGGTGAATAGTGAAACCTTCTTGTCATAATAATTTAGTAGCTTCTTGTTGCGACAGCATGTTATATATTATGCTAATCTATACTAAATTATATGGGGATACATATATTATCCATATATATCCATGAATTGTCAAACGCAAATTTTGTAAAAATATAGGATTTGTCACAAAAAAATAGAAAATGGTACTATTTCCCTATAAACTGTTTGACAGTTTAAGTCTAAATAAAACAGATTGAAATACACACACCATTATGGTAATATGGTAAAGTGCTAATATATAAAAAGCATCGAAGAAAGGCTTGATTTATTATGAAGATAGATGGTGTTCCAATAGATTTACTCACTAAGAATATGCTTTTAGCGACAGGAAATGTGTTGCAGATATTTTTTCTTACCATTTTGTTTTCGATACCGCTCGGATTTATAGTTGCATTGGCAAGAGGAAGCCGATTTAAAATTATAAGCGTACCCACAAGAATATATCAGTTGATATTTAGAGGTACGCCTCTGATGTTGCAGCTTTTCTTCTTCATGTACGGCCCATATTATTTATTTGATATTGGCTTTGGAAGATTTAATGCATGTATAATTGCCTTTGTTGTGAATTATGCCGCTTACTTTGGCGAGATTTTCAGAGGCGGTATAGCCTCGATTCCAAAGGGACAGTATGAGGCGGCTAAGGTTTTGGGATATAGCAAATTTCAGACATTTATGAGAATAATTCTTCCTCAGGTTGTAAAGCATGTAATGCCTGCCACGGGAAATGAGTTTATGACCTTGGTTAAGGATACATCCCTGGCACAGGTTATATCCGTGGGGGAGATCTATAATGTTGCGACCAATGCAAGTTCAAGATATTTCTCCACGGTACCTCTTATAGTTGCCGGTTTATTCTATTTTATTATGAATACCGTGGTAGAACTGTCATTTAAGGTAATCGAAAAGAAGCTGGATTATTACAGAACATAAATTAACAATAGGAGATACAAAGCTATGCTATTAAAGGCTGAAAATATAATAAAAAAATTTGATGATTCACTTGTATTGGACGGGATATCCTTAGAGGTAAAAGAGGGAGAGGTAGTGGTTATTATCGGGCCCTCAGGCTCAGGCAAATCTACAATCTTACGCTGTCTGACACAGCTTGAACAGGTGGATTCCGGAAGAATTGAACTGGACGGAAAGCTAATGGTAGATACCGTCGATGGCAAAACAGTATATAGTAATTCCAAGATTCTTCATAAACTCATACTGGATGTCGGATTGGTATTTCAGAATTTTAACCTTTTCCCCCATTATTCCGTATTACGAAATATCGTGGATCCTCAGGTTAAGGTACTGAATAGAAGTAAAGAGGAAGCCACAAAAATTGCCATGGAGCTTCTTGACAAGATGAATCTGGCAGACAGAGGGGATTCATATCCCTGTGAGTTGTCTGGTGGACAGCAGCAACGCATAGCAATAGCGAGAGCCCTTGCCCTGAATCCGAAAATTTTATTTTTTGATGAACCTACTTCTGCCTTGGACCCTGAGCTTACGGGAGAGATTCTCAAGGTTATTAGAAGCCTGGCACAGGAGAAAATGACTATGGTCATCGTAACTCATGAGATGGCATTTGCGAGAGAAGTGGCAGACAGAGTTATATTCATGGATAACGGTAACATAGTTGAACAAGGTACACCGGAGGAGGTCTTTGGAAATTCCGTTAATCAAAGAACGAAGGATTTTCTTCAAAGATACTCCAATAGCTAAGATATACAACAAAATCGTCTTTATTAAAGATTGTATGCTGAATGCATACAATCTTTTTTATTGTATCCCATACAATAAAACCACCTGCTATGCAGGTGGAACCCATCAGCTTTAGCTTCAAGAAAATACCTCCAGTGTTATAATAAGTGTAGGTTCGCCAACCACACAAAATAACAAAGGAGGTAATCCAGTTGG
>JAAYTK010000031.1 GCA_012523775.1 Clostridiales bacterium
AGCTGAAAAAGCATGGTATAAAGGATGTATCCGAGGTGTTCTTGGTTACTTTAAATGATGCAGGGAGTCTATATGTTGATAAATATAAAGACAATATTAAGAAGGTTAAGGATATCGGCGATTATAAAGGACCATATTAGGAGGTAGGCAATGAGACGGTTTCTGATTATTGTAATTCCAATTATCACTCTGATAATTTTTGTATTTATAATGTTAAGCGGTACCATTCTGAAAAAACCATTCGGTAAATTTGATGATGTGCCGGGGTCGATTGATGATATAATAGCCGCTGTTAATGATGAAGATTGGGATGATGCTGCCAATAAGCTTAATGGCCTAGAAAAGGCATGGGATAAGGTCATATTCAGAGTACAATTTAGCTCTGAGAGGGATGAAATCAATAAACTGTCAACATGTATTGCCAGATTGAAGGGGGCAGTAACGGCACAGGATAAGTCAGGAGCTTTGATGGAACTGTACGAAGCCCATAACCATTGGGTAGAATTGGGCAATTAATTAAATTATACTTACTTGCAATCTATTTATAATTAAATTATCATAAGTAATACAGAAATGATTATATAAAATAAGTTTAAATATATTTTGACTGGAGACATTTAATGAGAAAGCTTGTAATCGGGATATTAGCCCATGTTGATGCAGGTAAAACTACTTTAGCGGAAAGTCTGTTA
This sequence comes from Clostridiales bacterium, assembly GCA_012523775.1. Taxonomy (GTDB): domain Bacteria; phylum Bacillota; class Clostridia; order Lachnospirales; family Lachnospiraceae; genus Mobilitalea. The sequence goes on from JAAYTK010000031.1 coordinate 693, forward strand.
TATAAAACAGGGAGCATAAGGAAGCTTGGGAGAGTAGATCATAAGAATGCCTTTTTGGATACCTATGAGCTGGAAAAGGAAAGAGGCATAACCATCTTCTCTAAACAAGCGGTATTTTCATATAAGGATTTGAATATAACATTGCTTGATACACCGGGGCATGTGGATTTTTCTGCGGAAATGGAACGTACCCTGCAGGTGCTTGATTATGCAATACTGGTAATCAGCGGTAGCGAGGGGATACAGGGACATACCGAAACCCTGTGGCAAATGCTCTCAAGGTATAGGATTCCTACATTTATATTTATCAATAAGATGGATTTGGATGGGGCAGACAGGCAGGAATTAATGATGGCGCTTAAGAAATCTCTTTCCGAGGGATGCGTGGATTTTAGCAGTGACCAGGACACCGAATTATTTATGGAGAACCTGGCTATATTTGATGAAAAAATACTTAACCATTATATAGATTATGGAATTATTGATGTAAAGGACATTGCCGGTCTTATATATGGAAGAAGGGTGTTTCCATGCTATTATGGATCGGCTTTAAAGCAGAATGGAATAGAGGAATTTCTTGAAGGAATACGAACATATACCTTAATTAAACGGTATGCCGACTCGTTCGGGGCAAAGGTGTATAAGATAGCAAGGGATGAGCAGGGCAACAGACTGACATTTATGAAGATTACCGGTGGCAGTCTTAAGGTGAAGATGGCGGTTTCTAACCGTAAAGCCGGTGATGAAGGACATAATGATTTGGCAGATGATGAGGCTAAGGAAATATGGGAAGAGAAAGTCGACCAGATTCGGATTTACTCAGGCACAAGATATGAAACACAGGATGAGGTAGAAGCGGGAGACATCTGTGCGGTTACGGGACTTAGCAAGACTTATCCGGGTCAGGGACTTGGTATAGAGAAGGATCTGGATATGGAGATTCTAAAACCCGTACTTAACTATCAACTGATTCTGCCGGAGGGATATAACGCTTTTCGTATGCTTTCACAGCTCAGGGAGTTGGAGGAAGAAGATCCTACACTTCATATAGTTTGGAATGAGAGGTTAGAAGAAATACATATTCAGCTTATGGGTGAGGTTCAAATTGAGATTTTACAGAATATTATTAAGGAAAGGTTTGGCGTAGAGGTCGGTTTCGGTGCGGGCAATATCCTTTATAAGGAAACCATTTTACAGCCTGTCGTTGGAGTTGGGCATTTTGAACCGCTTCGGCATTATGCGGAGGTTCATCTTCTTATGGAGCCTTTGGCTGCCGGAAGCGGACTGGTATTCGAAAGTAAGTGCTCCGAGGATGTTTTGGACAGAAGCTGGCAGAGACTGATTTTAACTCATTTGGCGGAGAAGGAACATATCGGAGTGCTGACAGGCTCACCGATTACCGATATAAAGATTACCTTGATAGCAGGCCGGGCCCATCTTAAACATACTGTGGGTGGTGATTTTAGGCAGGCGACCTTTAGAGCGATTCGACAAGGATTAAAAAAGACTGACTGCATACTTCTTGAGCCATACTATAGTTTCAGATTAAAGGTTCCTTCCGATAATATTGGACGGGCTATGAATGACATACAGAATATGAAGGGAAACTTTGAACCTCCGGCTATAAACGGAGATACAGCCGTTTTAGTGGGCAATGTTCCCGTTGCAACAATATCCGGTTATCATTTAAAGGTTAATGCTTATACAAGAGGAAGGGGAAGTCTACATTGTACCTTGGCCGGATATCAGCCCTGTCATAACGAGGAAGAAGTAATAGCCAGAATCGGCTATGACAGTGAGTTGGATCCCGATAATCCCACCGGTTCGGTATTCTGTTCACATGGAAGCGGTTTTATTGTTGATTGGGACCGGGTGGAAGAATATATGCATATAGAAAATTCCATGAAGGAGCTGTTTCCTGCTAAGGCCTCTGACAAGACTCGGGATACATATACAGATGCTGATTATGATAATGTTTATAATCAAGAGTCTACGCGTTCTAGGGCTTCAAGGGACAAAACGGATTCCTGGCAGGAGGACAAGGAACTAGAGGAGATATTTACACGGACATTTGGTCCGATTAAGCAAAGCGTAATATATACACCTAGTAGATTGGGATATGAGAAGAAGACGACAACATCACAGGCTTTGCCAAATAACAGGCCCAAGCAGTATAAGAAGGAGTATCTTCTGGTAGACGGTTATAATATCATATTTTCATGGGATGAGCTGAGTGAATTGGCAAAGGAAAATATGGATGCCGCCAGATATAAACTTATGGACATATTAAGCAATTATCAGGGATTTACTAATAGTAAGGTAATTTTGGTGTTTGATGCATATAAGGTTAAGGGGGGTGTCGGTTCGGTACAAAAATACCACAATATCGATGTTGTATATACCAAAGAGGCGGAAACCGCAGACCAATATATCGAGAAGGTGACCCATGAGATAGCAAAAGACAATCGTGTTGCCGTAGCAACTTCCGATGCTCTGGAGCAAATAATAATTCTCGGAAAGGGAGCTATAAGGCTGTCGGCAGGTGATTTAAAAGAAGAAATTCTTCGGGTGAATGACGCGATAAGAAGCAGTTATCTTGAAAAGTCATCTAAAGGCAGAGCAAATATCGGAGAAAGATTCGGTGACGATATAATTGAGTTTATGGAGGAGTAGTAATGATATTTCAGAATATTGAATTTCATAATGTGGAGGAAATGATTAAGTGTGATAAGGGTTATCAAATGCTCAGATTACCAACTTATGTGAGAGAGCAGATTAATCCGACAGCAAGAGACGTGACATGCCTTTTTTCTACAGGGGTAGAATTGCGTTTCAGATTAATAAGTGATTCTGTAAATGTAATTCTGTCTGTGGATGATAGTGCCGAGGCACAGGTGGCTTATATTTATTATGGTTCTTTTCAGGGTGGCTGGCAGTACTCATCTGTGGTCATTCAAAATGAAACCAAAATTAATATACCGAAATGCGACAGATTATCGGTGTTAAAGGAAATTACTAAATCAAGAAGCTTACCATTTGATCCGGAGATTATACGAATCGTATTGCCATACGGAACCTGTTATTATGTGGGTATCGAGGGAGAGGTGGAACCCCCTCTGAAATCACAGCTGCCTGAGAAATCCTATCTTGCATATGGGTCCTCAATTACTCATGGAAGTCTTTCTTTAGCGGCACCTTATTCTTATCCGTTTCGGATATCACAGATGTTAAGCTGTGATTATATCAATTTAGGCTTCGCCGGTTCAGCCCATATGGAAAGGACAATGGCAGAATATATCGTATCAAGAAAGGATTGGGATTTTGCATCCATAGAGATGGGTGTAAATATGCTTGGGCCTGAATACTCCGTAGAATTATTCGAGGAGAGAGTGAAGGAGTTTGTCGATATCATGGCCGGAGATTCAAGACCTGTATTTGCGACAAGTATATTTGGCTTTAATGAGCCGGAACAGAAAAAGGCAGACATATTTAGAGATATAGTAAGAAAATATGCATCTGAAAAGCTTATATTTATTGATGGACTTAAGCTTCTTAATAATCCTACATATATATCAGCCGATTTGATTCATCCCTCTCTGGAAGGTATGGCTCAGATAAGTGAAAGATTGTGTACAATTATGAAACAGCATATTTTTATTGAATAGGACGAAATTTCATATTAAAAAATATAACAGTGCATGATAACATGCACTGTTATTGGTTTATTAGGCGAAATTATTAATGGTCCTCATCCTCTTTCGTAACATGTACTGTTCCGTGAGGATGATTCGGAGGGGCATATATTGAATATAATTTAATAGGTATTCCCCCTGTATTGATTAAATTATGCCAAGTACCAGCTGGTACGAAAACTACGTAATTTTCGTGGACTCTCTGCCGGTAATTCAGCTTATTTTTGTCCTCACCCATCATTACAAGCCCCTGTCCCTGTTCGATACGGAGAAATTGATCGACATCGGGATGCATTTCCAAGCCTATATCATCGTTAACATCAATATTCATGAGTGTTAACTGCAAGTATTTTCCCGTCCATAGGGCTGTACGAAACGCATTATTACGCATAGCCGCTTCATGAATATTGGTAACATATGGATATGGTCCCCGGTCTCTTAAACCACTGTGTGGATATCGACCGTAATAGAAGCTTTTCTTATTTGATTCATTCAAGTTATATCTGCCATTTAAGGGTTTGTCATCATAATACATAAATATATCCTCTCGTTATATTGAAACTTTCTTATATATCATATGTGTTATTTGACCAATGAGTGATAAGGACCTCCGATGTGAATCTTTTTTTGGTGATTTTTTAATATGCTGTTCATTATGACGGCATTCAAGATCCAAGTATTCTTTATATTCACGATGACTGATACCCTTAACAATACCCTCATTTAATATATGACTGTTAAATAAATCATTATTATTCATTTGCTTAATACTCATATTTCCATTGAGCATATTCTCATCTCCTATATTACATTTTATAGGATGCGGCATTAATGACCTGTGTATTCTTTTGATAGAGGTTTGGTGAATCCTCATCTTCAACTAATGACTCAAGCCCTCCAATTCCTTTGTCGCTGATAAGGCCGACATCCTCGGATACCAATTCGATTACACCTCTTTGATCTGTACTGCATGAAACGACTCCGCAGTCTATAAACTGTAACTTTTCTTCGATTTCCGAGGGAAAAATCTCCGCATCCAGCTTTACAATACCGCAGTCCATGATGGTTAATCCATCGTCTGAATCCGTAAGCATTTTCTTACTAATCTTTAGCGTACCTTTATCTGCCAAAATATTCCCTTTGATTTTCTTAATATCATTATATTCAGCATCTAAGTTCAGTAACTTATTTATCAGATTATCATAAATTAAGATTGAACCCTTAACCCGTATACCCACAAGCTTATTTAGAGCACTCTCACTATCAGATGTTATTATTAGATCACCATCTATATATAGCTTGTTTCCATATTGGTTAACCATAAGTTCGTTAAGCTTGCCTCCCTGAATATAACGGTAACCCTCAGGAATAACCAATATATCGGTCCTATCCTCGAAGAGCTGTACTCCATCCTCCAAAAGGGCCTCAGCGATTATAGCTCTATCTGTAATAAATGATGTGCCCTTTTTAACAAGAGTTGCCACGTCTAGAGTCTCGTCGGCTATTATAACCTTGTTCTTAACATAATATCTCGCGTTTTTTGCTTTTATGATAAATGCTTTGTCCATCAAAAGTTTGTTTTTTAAGCAAATAGCATCTGAGGGATAGGTATTTGTTGAACCATTTACCTTAATGGGCGGAAGCTTATTTTGAAGCCCCGAGGGATAAGTGACTGAACCGTTTACATGTATAGAAACAAATGTCTTAAGAGCTTCTTCCGCATCTTTCTCAATCTGTAAAGATCCGTTTACCATGAGTATGGTAGGCTTTGACATTATCGTACCTTTTGAAATCACATAATGTCCGTTTTGAACACTGACCTCTACATCCTCATTCGCCTCAATCATGTCAGACATATTTACTGTCACATGATAGCGGGAGAGCAGTTCCTTGGATTTTCCTGATGCCAATATAATGGCAGCATTTATTTCAATGCTTTCATAAGAATTTAATATTTCCTCAGTTACCGACCTGGTATCACATAATGCCGAATTAATTATTAACTTTTTCTTTTCCATTATTAATCACCTTTACCTTTCTGTTCGAAATATAATTTTGATATTTTCTTTCTTGCTGATAATAATCTGGCTCTGACCGTGGAAGGAGGGAGGTCGAATAGATTACCTAATTCCGTAGAATTATAACCCTCCATATACCTAAGCCAAAACAGCTCTCTTTCTTCTGCGGGAAGTTGTCCGCATAATTGTCTAACCATGACCTCGCTTAAATCATCCTCTGTTGTAAGCTGTAGCTGCGGTTGTGGCTCCTTAGTAATACGACGCATTCTGTCTATAAAAATATTTTTTGCCGTCCTATAAAGCCATGAGCGACACTGAGCATTGGTCAGATCATTCAGGATATGAGCGTTTTCAAGTGCCCTCATAAATGTATCCTGAACAATATCCTCAGCCAAAGCACGGTTATTAGAGGATAGATTAATGCAGTACCATAACAGTTGTTCATGATACTCTCTATATAATCTCTCTATCATTTATCCATCCTCCTTTTGTACTTTCATTAATATAACGAATGACAAGGCCCAAGTGTTGATAAAAAAATAAAAATTTTTTATTTGTGTACCTGGTACCACTTACGATTTATTGACAGCTAAATTTATATTTGCTATATTTACGTTACTTAATATAAGGATTGTATAATGATTATAATGAATATAGCAAGAAATATATAAATGGGGAGCTATAACGTGTATAAAATTACCGAACAGGAGGATTAGATGGCAAATTTAAATATTACTTATCTTGGTCATAGTGGTTTTTTGATGGAGTGGGATACCTGCTACTTTCTGTTTGACTATTATAATGGCAAAATTCCAAGCTTAGACAGTAGCAAAATGCTTGTGATATTTGTCAGTCATAGTCATGAGGATCATTTCAACCCCGCGATTTTCAAGTTATATAATGAGCATCCCAGGACAACCTATGTTATGTCGTCGGACATCAGGCTTCAGGACAGAACAGAATTAAAGTATGGAATCACAGAGGATTTATATCGTCGAATAACCGTGGCATATCCAAACCAGGAGTACAAGCTTACGGATGAGGGTGGCAATTCCATAGACATTAGCACATTGAAATCGACCGACAGGGGTGTAGCTTTTATAATACGATATAAAGGAAAGACGGTTTATCATTCGGGAGATTTAAATCTTTGGGTATGGAAGGGTGAGGATAAGCAGTATAATAACGATATGAGAGCCAGATTTAATAAGGAGATGTCAAAGCTTAAGGGCATCGATATCGATATTGCATTTGCACCGCTGGATCCTAGGCAGGAAGAGTGGTACGGTCTTGGAATCGATGCGCTCCTTGAAACGGCAAAGGTTAATTATGTGTTTCCCATGCATTTTTGGGACAAACCGGAAGTTATATTAAAATATTTAAAAGAAAATGAATCTAAGAATATTACAGCTAATATTATAAATATTACGGAACAGGGCCAGAGTTGGAGTATTGAAATATGATAAATCTTGAATGTATTGCAAGAATCCACACCGACTTCCCAGAGAAGTTCGGAATACCCAGGCAAAGCGGAATAGTAGACGGTTTAAAGGCCATTATTGTATTTGAATCAAAATATCGAAATCCTGATGCATTACGGGGATTGGAGGGCTTCTCACATATCTGGCTTATCTGGGGATTTCATAATACCAACCGTGACAGGTGGGCTCCCATGGTTAAGCCGCCCCGTCTGGGAGGAAATAAACGGATGGGTGTGTTTGCGACCCGCTCACCGAATCGTCCGAATGCACTGGGGCTATCATCGGTTAAGCTGGACAGTATAGAGATTCATAAGGAATATGGTCCAATCATCCATGTATCAGGAATCGATTTAATGGATCAGACACCGATATACGATATTAAACCATACTTAGCCTATACCGACAGCCATCCTGAGGCACTTAGTGGATACTTGGATTATATAGAAGATAATAAGCTTCATGTAGAATTTGAAGAGGAGCTGCTTAGCCGGATTCCTAGCAGGCATCATAAGGCTCTTATAGATGTATTGGCTCAGGACCCAAGGCCATCTTACCATGATGATCCCGAGAGAGTATATGGACTATACTTTGCCGGATATAACATTAGATTCAGGGTTAGAAATGATATACTGACAGTATGTGAGGTAACAGAAATATAAAGAAGGTACCAGGTACGGTACCAGGTACCGTACCTGGTACCTTTTCGGCCTGTACCTGGTACCGTTATTTTTTTGTAATGGTAAAAAGTGCATATGTTGACATGTTTACCATTGAATAGTCTTCAGATTCCTGATTACCTAATGAAATGAGATAATCGATTTTATATTGCATCGATGCTTCGGAAACACCGTCTAATATTAAGGCTTCCGGGAATAAGACGAGATATATGCCGTCACCATCAGCCATATTCATATTGGCATTTTCCACATCACATCCGTAGATACCGTAATGCTTATTATTATCATCCTTAGAGCTGTCGCTATACCATTCATAGGTATTATCATCGGAAAGAACCAGATAACCTCTTCCGTTTAAATCCCATTCGCCGACTAAGAATTCCTTTGCTTTGGCTTCATTTTCTTCATTACTGACTTCTTCAACCTTGATATCTGACATGAGTCTGATGGCTTCATCATAGCCGGCTTCATATCGTTCGGCTGTCGCGGTATAAGATACAGATGCGGCATTATAATACTTTCCGTAATATCGTTGATAGACCTTATAGGTAGTATCACCGTTCTTGTATAGATAGCCATATTCGTACCATTTTGTATCATTTACCGTAATTTCGTTTGGCTCGAGAAACACCTGAAAGCCATCTTGGTCTGATATCATACTTTCTATGAAAAATATCATTGACATAGGATGCTGATATGTAGTCTCCTGTGAAACATTGATGTTTATCTTGTTTTTATTCTTATCGGTCAGCTCAAGCGGAGCATTCTCCGTATAACTTTTGACTGTCCATATTTTAGAATCATAGCTAAAGGATAAATTACCTATTTCAACAGGAATAGAACCCTTGCTACAGGCGGTAAATAGAAAAACTACCAATAGTATCAATAATCCTCGTATCGTCTTCTTCATTGTAGATTACCTTTCCTTCAAATAGTATAAGCTCTGCTAATATTCTATGTTACACCTAAATATCAAATAATTCAATCACAATTATTTTAAGTAGGAACAATTCTTATTATTAAGATTGTATTAATGCTAATTTTATGATAAAATTGGTATATAGTTTCATGTCCACTAATTATAAACCATCTTTAAAAGGAGAATATACTATGGCTATGTATGAGATGAAGCCGGAATACTATACCGGAATTGATTTTATCGATGAAGAGCATGAAAAACTGTTTGAAATTGCCAATACGGTTTACGATTTACTGATTGACGAATTCATTCCTGACAAATATGATTATATCATGGAGGTTGTCCAGGAGCTTAAGGATTATGCTGTATATCATTTTAAAGACGAAGAGGATTATATGCTTAGCATAAACTACAAAAGATTTCTATCACACAAGGTTGCTCATGATGATTTTATTGAGAAAATTAATGAGTACGATGCCAATATCATCGACGAGAATCAAAAGCAAACCCTGTTGGATTTGCTGGAGTTCTTAACAACATGGTTAGTGGAGCACATTTTAAAGCTGGATAAGATAATTGTAGAGCAATAACACTAAAATACATACAATAAGGAGAATTACTATGGCTAAATATGAGATGAAGCCGGAATATTATACCGGAATTAAATTTATCGATGAAGAGCACAGCAAACTTTTTGAAATTGCTAACAAAACATACGAATTACTAATGAATGAGTTCATACCTGACAAATACGATTATATTATGGAGGTTGTGAACGAGTTAAAGGATTATGCTAAGTATCATTTTGATCATGAAGAAACCTATATGAGCAGCATTAAATATAAGAGATTTCTTTCGCAGAAGGTTGCCCATGATGATTTTATTGAAAAAATAAATGAATATGATTCCAAGATTATTGATGAGAACCAGAGAGAATCTTTATTTGAATTACTGGAGTTTCTAACATCGTGGTTGATTGAGCATATCTATAAGCAGGATAAGCTAATCGCAGAATAAGTAATAGTTAATCGATATAAGCCATAATAATTGTAAAACCGCAAAATCGCATATATTATCCCAGGGGTAATACAGCGACTCATGCGGTTTTTTTACCTATTGAAAAACACTGCCTTATTGCTATAATTAAGCAAAGACAGACATATTAAAACGAAGGGAATCAATATGATGACAGGATTAAAGGAATATAAACTTTCTGAAATTTCTAATTTGAAGATACATGGAAGGACCACGGGATGCCTGGAACCTCTTACATTATTTTGGACAGGCAGCGGAATAGAAATGAATGTCAGTGCCTCCGAACTATGGGTAGAGTTGGAATCGGATTATGAACATCATGAGCCCTGGATAGCCATAACCATAAATGGTGTAATCGTGAGTAGGCAGATGATACCAATAGGGAGAAAGTGGATTTGTGTATTTAGAGGAATGGATAAGGAAGTTAAGAAAAATATCCGTATCTTTAAGGAGACTCAGGCCTTAAATGAGGATCTCAAAAGCCGCCTGCAAATCCATGGAGTCAGAAGCGACGGTGACTTTCATAAGGTGGAGGATCGTCCCTATAAGATAGAGTTTATCGGTGACAGTATAACCTCCGGCGAAGGTGCTGTCGGGGACAAGGTGGAGGAAGACTGGATTATGATGTGGTTCTCAGCAATCCATAACTATACTTATATGGTAGCCGAAGAGATAAATGCTGATTATCGTGTCGTTTCCCAAAGCGGATGGGGAGTATATACAGGCTATGACAATAACCCTAATAAAAGCATACCCGGTATATATGAAAAGATCTGTGGATCTTTAAACAGTGAAACGTATAAGAGTCTCGGAGCCCACGAAGATAATGATTTTCAAGCGTGGCAGCCCGATATTGTTGTTGTAAATCTTGGAACAAATGATGAGGGTGCCTTTAATAATCCTGAGTGGAAGGACGAGAAAACGGGTAAAGTCCATAAGCAGAGGAAAAATGAGGACGGCTCATTCAATCCTGAGGATTTGAGTAAATTTGAAAATGCCGTTACCGATTTTTTGGTCAAGCTTCGCAGGTATAATCCCAATGCTTATATAATATGGGCATACGGAATGCTAGGCGACGGAATGTTACCCGCCATAAGCCGTGGAGTGGAAAATTACCGGTTACAGGCAGATGACAATAAGGTATTTGTTCTGTCACTACCCAATACCACAGAAGAGACAATCGGTGCCAGGTACCATCCGGGAGTATTATCCCATGAAAGAGCCGCAAGGACATTGGTCGATTTCATCAAAAAAACGGTACCAGGTACGGTACCTGGTACCGTACCTGGTACCGTACCTGGTACCGAAACGGAGGAACGCATATGAGTAAAACCTTAGTTATAGGTGTATCGGGAGGTTCTGCCTCCGGCAAGACAACCGTTGCCTTTCGAATCAAGGAAGCTTTTATGGATAATGTAGAGCTTTTAAGTCAGGATTTTTATTATAAGCCTTATGATCATCTACCCTTTGAGGAAAGAATTAAGCTAAATTATGATCATCCG
>JAAYTK010000032.1 GCA_012523775.1 Clostridiales bacterium
TCAGAATTATTGGAGGTCCATGAGAAGATTTCAAAGGACAGGTTCTTTGTAGAATATTGTGAGACTCTTTATATGCTGGGTGGGGGCGTTGGATTTCTTACAGGTGAATTAGATAGATGTAAAAAATACCTGGACACCCTTATAGATTTAATTAATGAATTACCATCAAAATCTGAAGATTTGACTAACATATATATAAGAGCCATACGAAAAATAGTTGATTATAACAGAATTAATGGGAATTATGAGGTCGCAAAAGAATTATGCGAAAAATATTATGAAAGCAATAAGATAAACAGGTATCAAATATATCTATTATGTAGTTATGGCGACATTCATAGATGCCAAAAAAACTATCACGAGGCCATAAGCTGTTATGAACAGGTGCTAAGCAAAAGTAAGGCTTTAGGTATTAAAGGGTGGTTGGCCCATGCATATTTAGCCCTTGCAAATATAAGTATAGATCTAAATGATATTTCAAAGGCAAAAAACTATATAGATATTGCAAAATTAATCTACAGTGAAATATCACAACAATGGGGTAGAATAAATTCAGATATAATGATAGCAAGACTAATGCTTAAGGATGAAAACAACCATGAAAGTGCAATTAAGTTGCTTGAGCAGGCAAGAAGGTTAGCCATTCAATATGGATACAAATATGAAATAGGGCTAATTGATACCATAATTAACACGAAAAATATTGGTGAACAGCAGTTACTATATGTTTAAAGGAGAGTATGATGGAAGGATTTAAATTATTACTTAAAGAGGATATAGAGAAATCTTTGAATGGTGTAAGCAGGCAATATTTAGTAGGCCATTTAAAAAAGCCTCAGAAATTATTACACATTGACGATGAGAATGTGGAGATAGGCATAACTAAATATACTGAAAGAACTGATGAGCCTCCTCATTATCATACTATTGCAACAGAATATCAATATATGCTGTCGGGAACCACAACCTATTATAATTTGGATACCGGTGAGGAAGCAACATATAAACAAGGTGATTTTTATGTTATATATCCAAACACCAAATATGCACAAAAATCGTCTCCTGACACAGCTATTCTTTTTATTAAGATTCCTTCCGTAAATGATAAACAAACCTGTAATCTTAGTAAAGAGGTAGAAGATTGGTATAGGAAATAGCTTCATGCCTTTCTATAACCTTGATAATGATTAGATTATATTATTAAACGGTCACGGACTAATTGGTTGACATAATTTTACACTTGTAAAAGAATGTAAATAAGGTTATACTAAATAAGTCATATGTTTACAATATAATCTAACATTATAGGAGGGCAAAAATGAAGACAAGCGTATTTTTAAAGAAGCTACTGTCAGTTAGCTTAGCTTTTGCGATGGTTTTTATTTCTATTGCAGGTAGAGGGACTGTACAAGCGTCAGCAGAGAGCACATCTAGCGAGCTTGGAGCCGTGTATCTTAATAACACCAATAAATACTTACATCTCGGCAGAGAGAATTCCAATTCATATCAATTCAAGATTAAAGCTTCAAAGCTTGATGAGAATGCGACCTATACATGGTATGTTAATGAGGATAAGGGAAATCCCAATGCAGTTACTATAGATGCATCTACCGGTGTGGTTAAGGCTCAGGAGGCCGGAAGGGCATACATATGGTGTGAAATCACCCTTTTGGACGGAACCGTTCTGAGACCTGAGGCAAGAGTTACAGTTAGAAATAATATATCCGAGGTTGACATCAGTAACATGCCTGAGAACAACACTATCACAGTTAATGAGGCTATGGATTTCAACAGAAAGATTATGAATACCGAAGCAGGAAAGAACAAGGCTGCCAGCGGTATTACCAGATGGGAATTAGCCGATGACAATGCCGGAGTAAATGAAGTAAGTGATAAAGGCGTTCTTACTCCCACAGAGATTGGTACATTTAAAATCAGGGCAGTCAGCTTTCAGAGTGTTGAAAAATATAATTTGTGGCTAAGTGATAAAGAAGCAAATGCAGAATTTGTTACAGCAGCAAGTAAATGGTATGAGGTTACCGTAGTAGAAGGAGCAACAATTGAGGAGCTGGTTATCGCGGCAATCAAAGGTTTATTTGTGGATGCCGAAGCACCCAATGATGAGAAGGAGTTAGCTGAGGGAGTAACTCAGGCACAGATTGATGAGGCAACGGCTCTGGTAGACAAGCTTACCGATGAAAACCATAAAATATTCGGTCATGCCGCTATAGCAATCGCACAGAACTTACTGAATGAGAAGCTGGCGAAGGAGGAAGAGGCTGCTATAGTCGAAGCTGCAATCAAGGCCCTGGAGGCTTTATTCGTAGATGTCACTGCACCTAACGATGAGAAGGCTTTGGCAGACGGAGTAACTCAGGTACAGATTGACGAGGCATTGGAACTGGTTAACAAGCTTTCTGATGTGAACAGCAAAATATTCGGCCTCGCTGTTATAGATATAGCACAGGGATTATTAGACCAGAAATTAGCTGAAGAAGCAGATGCTGTTATGATAGAAAATGCAATAGCAGCTTTAGCAAAATTATATGTAATTAACGAGAATCAATTGGAATTAGCTGAGGGTGTAGACCAGGCTAAGATTGATGAGACGGCTGATATGGTTTACAAAGCCTTAGATAAAGCTCAAGAATTACTGGATAAGAGTAAATAGATTTTATTATGTGCACTTATGGTCTTAGGACCGTAAGTGCACTTTTTATGTAGTAAATTATTATTATGAAATAAATTATTCTTGATTCTTATAATAACTTGTGACATGATGTATATGGATAAACAGGATGAGGTGAATCACTTGAAAAGAGCGCTTATATTGGTAAATGCCTATTCTAAACTTAAATCAGCGATTAATCAACCAATCAGACTTAGGGAGGAATTGAATAAGCTTGGAGTAGAGGTTGACATAGAGAAAAACAGTATAGATACGGCTATGATAATTGAGGGTGAAGCCGTATCATTTATTGAGGATTATGATTTTGTCATTTATCTGGATAAGGATAAGTATACATCCTCACTTCTCGAAAGGACGGGAATAAGGCTATTTAACAGCCATGAAGCCATTCGAATATGCGATGACAAGATGGATACCCATATCAGATTGACGGGACAAGGTATTCCTATGCCTGATACAATAGGAGGGCTTCTATGCTATAATGAGGAGGCTTCACTGCAGGAGGCTTTACCAAGAGTTGAGTTAATTGAAAGGAAGCTGGGTTATCCATGCATTATAAAAGAATGCTACGGTTCACTGGGTGCTAAGGTTTATTGTGCTGATAATCGGGAAGAATTGTTGATACGGATGGAAAAGGTAAAGCTCAAATCACATCTTTTCCAGAAGATGATTACCACAAGCAGGGGAAAAGATGTAAGAGTAATTGTTATAGGCGGCAAGGCAATTTGCGGTATGAAGCGTACCTCCAAAACAGACTTCAGGTCTAATATAGAGTTAGGGGGCGTGGGGGAGCCGATAGAGCTACCGGATTCATTTATTGAACTATCGGAAAGAGTAGCGGATATTTTGAAGCTTGATTACTGCGGAATCGATCTTCTTTATGGGGAAAATGACGAGCCTATTGTATGTGAGGTAAATTCAAATGCATTTTTTGGAGCCATTGAAAGCGTCTGTGGTGTAAATGTGGCAGCAAAATATGCTGAATATATATATAAAGTTATGTATACATAACATCTAAAACCTAAAATGGGAGGTAGTATAATGGGAGAGATGATTTTACAAAGGGGTTGTGTTGAAGAAACACCTGAGCTGGTCGGATATGACAGCAGCAGAATTGATGCATTGAATGCCCATCTATGGAGAATGATTGATGACCATAGACTTATAGGGGCAAGCTATTGTATAGCAAAGGACGATAAATTAATAGCTTATAATTCATTGGGTTACAGTAGTTACAAAAGAGAGAAGACAAAGCTAATGATGCCTGATACCGTAATGCGTATCGCTTCGGTAACCAAATTAATAACGGCAGTAGCGATATTTAAACTGGTTGAGGATGGCTTTATAAGACCGGATGAGCCTATGTCGAAGTATATACCGCAGATGGATAAGGAGCCGTTCAAGGAACTGACTATTGCTCGGGTTTTATCACATTCATCAGGCCTTCCTTTTGATTCGGATGATTCAACGAGTCCATACGCATTAATAGGTAAATGCAAGAAGGGCGATGATTGGATTGAGGCTGCGTTAAAGGCAGGGGTTACCTGTAAACCTGGAGAGCAGTGGATATATTCATCTTTTGGCTATACATTGCTGGGGGTACTTATCGGAAATGTTTCGGGAATGAGGGCCGAGGAATATATTACAGAAAACATCCTGAAGCCTTTGGGAATGAAAGACAGCACCTTTTATCCCGGACCTGAGCTTATCAAGCGTCATTTAATTCAATTTGAGTCCCATGAAAAGATGGCATCTGACATTTTAAACGGAGTTAAAGACCCTGAGCAGGAAAACAGTATATGGAGTGAAGTACCCGAAACTGCGGGAGGACTACATTCCACAGCTCTGGATTTATCCAAATTCGCCAGAATGCTCTGCAACGGAGGCCGTTTTGGAAACACCAGAATTCTCGGTAAAATGGCAATCGAAAAAATGCGTACCCAATATCTGTTCAATGTACCCGACTATTGCTGGGGAGCAAATAACAAAAACCGTTTATATGGAATGGGACCCGATCTTAGAAGAGGTGACGCCATAATTACCAGTCCGGATTTCTTCTTCCATGAAGGCTGGGGATATCTAAGCTTAGTTATAGATCCTAGAGAAAAGCTCTGTGCCGTATGGCTGGTACCATATACAGACGGAAGTGTTTGGTATCCCGAAAGCTTATTAAATGTTAAGAATATTATTTGGTCCGGATTAATTTAAGAATATGACCACTTAATTACTTACAGAATTAGTTTTGACTTGAATATTGAAAGGACAATTAATGACATGAAAAAATTTTTACAAAAGCATCCTTTACTTCGTACTCTTTTCGAACTACGTGGCAATCCCCGAGCATGCGTATTCACAGAGCCAATGTGGGGACTATCGATGAATCTGTGCTTACCTTATGCAACGGTATATATGCTTACATTTGGCATGAGTGATATTGAAGTAGGAATAATAACCTCTATATATATGTTCTCTCAGATGATATTTGCATTCATATCCGGAGCTATAATTGATAAGATGGGGCGAAGACTCAGCACTGCTATATTTGACTTTATATGCTGGAGTCTTCCGTGTCTAATCTGGGCTTTCAGTCAGGGCTTCTGGTTCTTTGTGGTAGCGGCTCTTCTTAACGGTACAATGAAGATAACTACCGTGTCCTGGGATTGTCTGCTGGTAGAGGATGCACCGAAGGATAAGATAACCCATATATATTCATGGGTGATTATATTCAGTAATTTATCCGCGTTATTTGCACCAATATCCTCTATCCTCGTGGCAAAGCTTACTCTGGCTCCTGCCATTCGAATACTCTATATCAATGCTTTTATTGTAATGACTGCAAAGCTTATAATCCTATATAAGCTATCCACAGAGACAGAGGTTGGGAAAATAAGACGTGAAGCAACCCGTGGCATGTCATGGATGGAGATGCTGTCGGGATACAAGAGTGCGGTAAAGAAGATACTTACTTCTAAGGGAACTAAGTTCGCTATTATAATCAGTATACTCGTTGAGATAGTGGGAATGATCGGAATGACGTTCTGGCAGATAATCGCATCAAAACGAATCGGCGTACCCGATACACTTCTTCCTATCTTTCCTATGGCCAAAAGTATACTTGCCATAGTACTGTTCTTTACTGTGATAGCTCACATGAAGCAGACTAAGATGAAGTGGCCACTCTACTGGGGTTTCATAAGCACAATAATCAGCGCCTTATTACTTATATCCATTAAGGGTACTGATATATGGGGATATGTAATATTATCTGCTTCATTAATTTTGGAAGCTCTGGGTATGGCTATGCTACATACCATCAGAGAATCTCTGGTTGCCATACATGTGGATCCCATAGACCGCTCAAATATCATGGCTTTACTACAGACTACGGTAATGCTGGTTAGTGTTCCATTCGGATATATAGGTGGAGTGTTAAGTGATATATCAAGGGCTCTACCCTTTGTATTATGTATAGGAATATTGCTGTTAGGTATATTAGCGACATTCTTGTATTATCGTATAATATCCAGAACAGTAGAAGCATAAAAAATGTTAAGATGATAATATAATAGAGAAATATAAAAGGCTTTGTAACATCATTAAAGGTGATGTTGCAAAGCCTTTTGTTAATATATAACAAAATTTTACATAAACTTTGGTAATTATATTTTTATTACAAGTATTTACAAATTATGTATTATGTATTATTATATTTCTATCAAGTTCTTGCTTGTTCTACAAATATCAAATCTCATAATATATCTGTGCATCATAACTAATCTTCGCCATAATTCAATATTTATTATTAAGGGGGAATTCTTAGTGAAAATTGCTTTCTGGAGCAATGGGTATATGAAGCGTGACGCTTTACTGAATTTTGCAGCAATCAGTATAGCTAGTGTGATGCGTTATCCTTATACCATAACAATTTTAGAGAATTATCTGGATAAAGACAATCTGGGCAAGGCCTTTTTTACTCACTTTGATAAATTAGATGCGAGATATGAAGGCAGCGGCTTTTATGAAGGAGGAGGAATCGAAGGGCTATTACGAAGGATATATCGTAATGACAGTTATCCAAGCCTTTTAAGAGGTTATTTACGGGAGGTTATTCCAAAGCATCTGTATTATATACCCCAAGGAGGAATTATTAACTGTGAACTATTCGATTATGAATTATATCATAATATAAATAAATTACTTGGTTTACTGGAAAACAATTCGGATCACTGCTATATCAATATAACTCAACAGAATCATCTAAGCTCCAATGCTATACTCCAAGAATCAGATCTAATTGTGATTAATCTCTTTCAAAATCCAAACTATCTTGATAACTTCTTTAAGAACTATTATTCACTGATACCCAAGGCATTATTTATTGTCGGCGATTACTCACCAAAATCCTTCATGAGTTGCAAAAGAATGGCAAGACTTTATGACATACCTCTGGAAGATATTATACCAATACCTTATAACGAGAATTTCCATGAGGCATGTAAATACGGAGCCGCTAAGGAGTTCCTAAATTGTAACTTCTTCTGTAACATAGAAAATGCAAATTATATATTCATTCAGGGAATAAGAAAAGCGGTGTATATGATATTTAAAAGAATTATAGAATCAAGCGGTACAGACAAAAAGGATCTGATCAATTGTGGTACTTAATTATAAGAATAATAAGTGTCATAAGTTTTGGCATAGCAACTTATAGCATTTTACTATGGTGTCTTTACAGGAAAATGCCGGGAAGAGCACGAAGACATCTTATGAATGCCTATAACGAGAATTCTAAGCGTAAGCTTTTGATAGTATTAGGATATCTTTTGCTATTGGCTATCCTTATTATAATGTCATTTGTGTTGATTAAATTTAAAACAAGAGGTGAACTATGAGGTTTAGGAGAAGGCTAAAAAGGACGACCAGGCAGTATATTACAGTTGCCTTAATATGTATTATCGTAATAGGTTCTGCTGCGATATTTACCTCGTTTGTAATGATAGGGCAGATTCGAGATGAGTATAAATATATGCTTGATGAAGCGGAACGAGAAATCAATGATAACAAGAAATTAGTCTATGTAGCAGTTTCTGATATAAATACAGGCGAGATTCTTAAATCGGATATGGTCGAGCAGAAATCAGTATACACTTCACAGCCTGATGAAAGTTTTATCACACAAGCCGATTTTGGCAAGTCCTGTATGATTGATATCACGAAGGGAACACATATTGTCAAGAGTATGTTGGCACAAAACAATGTGGCATCTAATATCCGAGAAGTAGAATATGAAGTGATTCATATAGGTGCTAATATTGATGTAAATAATTATATTGATGTGAGAATATCATTTCCAAATGGAGAAAATTATATTGTTCTGTCGAAGAAATTATTAAAGGGATTTCAACCTGATATGCCTCAATGTTATTTATGGGTGGATGAGGAGGAAATTCTTCGAATGTCGGCTGCAATAGTAGATGCAGGGCTATATCAGGGAGCTAAATTATTTATGACAAAATACATTGAACCTAATATTCAGGAAGCATCTATTATAACCTATACTCCGAATGTAGAGATATTATCATTAATCGAACAAGATGAAAATATTATTGAAAGGTGCTCGCAGAAGCTAAACAAGGAGGTTAGAAAGGAATTAGAAAACAGGCTTGCCAAATCAATGTCTTTGGATGTATCTTCAGTCAATTGGGAAATTGATGATTCTGTCTATAACAATATAATCGAGGAGTTATCAGAAGGAAGTAATGATGATGGGATAATAGAGGATATTACAGAAGATGATTACAATGATATAGATGTGACAGATGAGATTGATGAAACAGATGGGACTGTTGAAACAGATAACACGGATGACCTTGGACCTACATGGTTTCTTCCTGAATTAGGCAGATTAGGCCACAATGAATTATTGGACTCATTTATGAATAGGGAGGGATAGAGATGATCTGTATAGGTTTTGTAGGGATAGAGGCATTTGACATTATCCTTTATATGAGTAAGACTCTTGCATTGCTCAACTATCAGGTCCTTATTATTGATTTGTCCTGTTCTGAAGCCTTAACCAAATCAATTTTACATGGAATGGACTTGGATAGTACGAGAGATATAATACATTATCGTGGTATCAACTATATTAGAAGGATACCCTGTAAGAAAGAGCTTAATGACTTTAAGAATGGTGTTATCTTTGTGGCATATGGTAGTAATTATGAAAAAATAGATTCGCTAAATCCGGATTATATAAATTTTATAACTGATCCATTTCCAAATAATATAGACAGAATAAAAAGATGTCTATGTGATGAAAAAGCAGATGGATTAAAGTTAAAAATTCTGGTACGCAACATAATATCAATCGAGGATTTTGAAAGAACGATAGATAGATTAGATATACCGTTTGAGTCGATTAGTAAAGAATATGTATATTATGATATTAATGATTACGAGAATGCTCTGAGATGTCAGATATCTCAGGATATCCGCTTCAAAAGAATATCATCGGGACTAAAGAGGATAATCATCAATGATATATGTAATATACTCTCCGATATTAAGCCGTATAAGATTCAAAAAGCGTTCTTAAATGCTTCAAAAGGAGTGAGTATAAGATGAGTAAAATTGTATTTTGGTCGCCCTTTCACGGACAGGGGCAGACCAGCAACCTCCATATAATATCATTGATCGCATGTCTTATTTTTAATAAGAAGACGTTAATGATGCATACACATTTTACAATGAATAATTTTGAAGGTCCCTTGATCGGTAAATGTATGGAGAGATTAAGTACGGACGATAACAGTATATTTCAGGATATAGGTATAGATGCTGCTGTAATGTACAGCCGGATGAATCAATTGGTCGGTGATACTCTTGAAAGCTGCTGCATTACCTTTCCAAACACTAATTTACTATTGCTCCCCGGTACGGAGATAAAAAACCGTGAAATATTTGAACGGGATATAAGCAGTACTGTTTGTCGAATGATAAAGCATTCAGAGAACTGTGTTGATATTATTGCGATTGATACAAACAGTGGGAATGACAGCTTATCAATTAAGCTTATATCATCAGCAGATGTTATTGTTGTTAACCTGACACAGCGAAGATACGTTCTAAAAAGACTGTTTATGGAGTACGGAGATATTATGAGTAATAAGAATGTATTTTTTCTGTTTGGTAAATATGATAAAAACTCTGCATATAATATCCAGAACTGCAGAAGAAAATACAGAAAATTTATACGAAAGGAAAACTCAGGGGTAATACCATACTGTACTAAGTTTATGGACGCACAAAATGAATGTAATATCATAGGCATGGTAAGTAAAGGTATACATAACAAGGATATAGAGATCAGTAAGTTTACGAATCCGGTAATAAAACTGTTTAACCTGAGACAGAATGCTGCCGGAGAAACAGATGAATTCTTTAATCAGGCATATAACAGTACAAGGAAAATAATAAATATGCTTAATATTACAGAGGAGAAATTTCAAAAGGAGAGTAGTGGAGCATGAGGATATTTGATTTAGTACTCTCTATATTACTAATAACCTGTGTCGCAGTAACTGTTTATTATATATTTAAGGCCAGAGTAGATTATGATATTACGGCTACTAAATATTCATTAGAAGTCTTATGTGACAGGTTTAAGAATATCATCAGCGATATTATAAATATGGACATGGATCTACTTAATCTTAACAAAAGAGATCTCAATAACAGGCGAGCATTAAAACGGTCTTTAAGTAATGCAATAAGAAGATGCTCACAGGGGGATATGAATTCAAAAATTATTGTCCTGTCAAGAGTAAAGCATACCCTATTGAATGTTATAAATATTAATGAGGAAAATATCAATGATGTCATAGCATTTAATGATATCGAGCGTCTTAATGCTACTGATAAATTTGAGATTATGATGTATCTGCAAAAACAGAGCGGAAACTCGAATATGTTTCAGGGAATATGTGAAACTACAGGACTGGACAGATTATGTAAGGGTGAAGAAGGTTATTACTATTGTATTTCTGATGAGGATATACATATGGCATATAATAAGATACATAATTTGCTGTCCTTTGATGATAAGCTTAATATTTTGTCCCAAAGAGTATACGAAGATACCTATGGCTTATCTGTTGTTGATCTGTTAATCATGGAAGACACTTCTTTGGATAGTATATCGGGTGGGGTGTCCGGTATTACCAGTAATAATTGTAGCTATATTGAGGATGATATTATATCTGGAAGTCATAAACCTTCCCGTACTTATGACAGTATATGGGTTGTTTATAAAGGAAAACCAATTCATCTGAAATTCTTGTCCTTTGGTTCAGATAAAGAAATTAGACGTATATGCAAAAATCTAGCAGAGCATGGCAGAACAGGTCACTTAACTTCATCAGAAGGTGGAATTAAAACACATCTTGCGGATGGGAGCAGAGTGACAGTGTTTAGACCAAACAATTCTTCTCAGTGGACATTCTTTGTCCGTAAGTATGCTAATACGGCATATTTTGAGCTAAAGGATCTTATTACAGACCATGATAGCCATTATCCCATAGAGACTATAAGATGGGCTATTCATGGATGTGTCAATCTCTTTTTCACCGGTGATCAAAATTCGGGTAAGACTACTTATACCAGAGCGGCAGTAAAGGAAATTGATAAAAGACAGCCGATTAGAACGCTTGAAGCAGATTTTGAGCTATACCTAAATGATGCTTATGCTGATAAAAACATTTTAGGTACAAGACCAAGTGCGAGACTACCGTTTCCTAAGCTGATAGAGCTTCTGAAGAGCTCAGAAGCACATACAGTTTTATTCGGTGAAACAGCAAGCTTGGAACACGCTAAGCATCTTATTGATCTTCTTTTGGCAGGAACTAAGCGAATCATATCTACCGGGCATTGGGCTACAACTGACGATTTGATTTCTTATTTTGTCCATGCACTTAGTGGATATGGCAATTCAGATGTTGAAATTATCCAATCCATGGTGGCCAGACTAATTCGTCTTGATATTCACTGTGTGAAGGATAATGACGGTCATAGATATATTGACCGAATTACTGAGATTATCCCATATGATAGTGAAGAGAGGTCTCCTAATGGGGATCAAGGTGTAATCGGACGCCTTGGGGAGATCTCACACTATCTAAAGCTACTGACCCGTAAGAAGGCTTACTATACAAGAGACATTGTTATATATGAGGAAGGCAGATACAGGATGATAAATGGGTTTAGTGATGGATTGGCTGAAATAATACTAAACAATTTACCTCCTGATAAGCGTCAAAGTTTTTTAGATTTTAATGAGAGGAATAATGCTAGATTCAATGATGTTAAAGTTATATAAGTCATTAAGTGGCTTTCCACTTACCCGAGAATATATAAGAAAACTGTCGTATCAATATCGTTTAATAAGTCCCTGTGACAGCAAGACAATAGCAAGAAAAACGGTTGCTTCATTATTGATATCCTGGTCTCTTAGTATTGGAACTATCATAATTATATATTTGTCTGATAGGAGGCTGATAACCCTAATTACTGTAGGAATTGCTTTATATATAATTAATTCGGAAGTGGTAAGCAGAATAGCTAAAAGACATGAAATCAGGCTTTTACTCGAAATGCAGAAGATGATTTCAGAGGTTATTCATTATTATTATACGGAGTATCGTGTAGATGATGCTTTATATAAAGCAAGGGAGCATCTTGGTCCGGATATGAAAGTTGCTTTAGACCGGATATATGAGTTGTTGCAGACAAGTGACAGAGAAGACGGTCTTAGAGAATATTATGATAACATACCTAATAAATATCTACGGGCTTTTGTCAGTCAATGTGTAGGTGTTATGGAGCGTGGTGATCAAGTTCTTGATGGAAAGCTTCTTTTTGTAAAAAACCTGGAAAACTTGCAGAGGGAAGTTGACATCGAGGAAGAAAAGCTTCAGAGACTCAATATGGAATTCATGGGTGTAATACTATGTGTTGTTGCTCCGATTTTCTGTATAAATATTGTGAAGCAATTTGCAATAAGTCTCAAAGAGAATATGGCTAATTTTTATTATGGTCGCCAGGGCTTTTTATTGGATTTGGGACTATTGGTAATTATTCTCGGTATATATGTGATTATGCGAAAAAGCGCTGAATATACAGTGTTTCATCAATCGAATCATAAGTGGCTGTATGCTATAAATAGAATCGGATTAATTAAAACAGCTATGGATAATTACTGTGACAAGAATGCTTCCAAGCAGGAAAGATTACAAAAAGAGCTAAGAAACAGTGGAAACAACCTTCGTGCCAGATATTTCACTCTTCGTAGTTTCCTAATTGCCGTATCAATATTTATATTATCTGTTGGTATAACCATATATTTGCATAGCCATAGCAGAAAGCAGTTGCTTACAGTAAAAACCTATGAGATGGAGCTGTTATCACCGACGGCTAAGCTAAACCAATATGAATCGATGGCAGGCACCATAGAAGAATATACAAGAAAATACATAGAAAACCCGCATTTATTACCTAATACCAAAGAAGAACTTACTAGGGAATTTAAAAGAGATGGGATATATTATAATCTACCCATTTCTAATGCATTGGCTAATGATGTTTTTCAACGTGTGGAAAAATACCAAGAAGAACATATATCATTTCCGGACCTGGTTTTATGCTTATGTATTAGTATTATCTCTTATTATATTCCACTAATCATTTTAAGATATGGCTCGACAGTATCTAAAGATGCAATGGAGGACGAGGTCAATCAGTTCAATGCAATAATCGGTATGCTTATGTATAACGAGTCTGTAACAGTGAAGCAGATATTAATCGAGATGGAGTCTTTTGCGGTGGTATTTAAACAATCGATTAGAATATGTATCGACGATTATGCATCCGGTGATTTGGAAGCATTGATCGCCTTAAAGGACAGAGAGCCTTATGAACCCTTTAGAAGAATCGTTGATAACCTTATTCGATGCGATGAAGTACCGATATATCAAGGATTTGCCGAAATACGGTTAGATCAGGATGGATATATTTCTAAAAGAAAGCTTTCCAATGAGAAGTCTATACGAAGAAGAGTCATTAGAGCATATCTGCTTGCTGCAATCCCCTTCCTTTTATTGTTTTCCTATGGTCTGGCACCGGCATTAATATCGACGATTAAGGAACTGAACATAATGATTGAAGAGATTGAGAATACAGTATGGTAATTTTTTAGAATCTAGATATATTTTAAGGAGGAATTTATGAGAACAAAAAACAGTGATATAGCAGTAAAAATATTTCTTGTAGTTGTAGCGGTAATTTTAGTAGGGCTAATTATTGCATGGTCCACTGGAGTGTTTAAGGACAAAAAGAATGATCTTAATAAGGGTACAGAGAAGATTAACAATGCAATTAGCTCCATGGTCGAATTTGATATGCTAATGTATGATGACAACAGCATAAGCGGAGACGCTTTGGTTGATTTAATCGAAAGGGTATGCAAGGAGCAGTTGGATCTGTCAATAGTCGTAAAAACCAATCAGAACAATACCGGTACAACATATACTAAAAGTGCCACACCAACCTTGACACCTAATAAAACGGATGATGGATATATAAATCCCAATGGCTTATTCAGGGGTGAGGTTATAAGAAATGAAAATGACGTTATAACGGGTATTACTTTTACACAGCATTGATTATACGTCTTATTACATATATTGATGGGAAGGTGGAAGAGAATTGAAGCTCAAGAATAGTGATCTGATTCCCCAAATATTTATTGCTGTTGTGAGTGTTATTATAGTTGGAATAATAATTCACTATGTAATGAATTCGGTAAAAAGTACAACGAGACTTGCAAATACAGTTATAGCAAATACTGAGGAAGCAGCCTGCGATTATATTGAATATGAGCTGGTGAAATATGATGGTGAAGAAATAAGGGGTTCTGAGATAGTCAATTTAATAAAGAAGAAGCTTGGGGATTATTTACCCGCAGAAAAGGCACCAATATATGTTGAGGTAATAACCAAAGACCCCAATTCATTTTATAATAATATATACAATAACAATGCTTATATTAATGATATAAAGAATTTTTCCAGTATAGAGCATTATATTAAACCGACAGCAATGTTTGCCGGGGAGGTCATCAGAACTGAAAACAGAGTCATTATCGGGGTTAAATTCACACAGAGATAATTATTTCGGAGAAGAGTATGAAAAACGCATTGAAAAATTTCTTGGAAATTGTTATAGGGTCCATATTAATTAGCTTAAGCTTACTATATTTATTAACTCAATATAAATCCTTATCAAGCTTAACGGATTTAATGAAACAGAAAGTAATAGAAGATAACAGGGTATTTCAACAACAAACAATTAATGAAAGCTACATCGATGACGATGAGCTATATGCCACAATAATGGGATATAGAGAATGTCCTATAATTATTGATGGAAACGTTGTTCCGGTTATCGGCCATGATTATAAGGATTATATTACGTTTATACGGAAGGGCTGTTATGAAAAGAAATATCATTATGATGCTGATAGAAAATTAATTATGGTAGTCTATTCACATGTAGGCTCATAATCCTTAGGAGTATATTATGGATTTTCCGGGTAGATTATTGGCAAGTATTGTAGCTGTTATATTAGTCTTTTTATTTCCTCTGCAGTATATTGCCGAACTATATAATGAAAACATAGATATCCAGGTGGATGAAGTAACACATCGGTTTACTGATACTATAAGGAACAAGGGATATATTGATAAAGAGACATATGAAGCTTATCTAGGCTATCTAGATACTACAGGTGAAATGTATGAACTTGATCTTCAGGACATACATCCCGTAACCGGTACTGAAATAAATGGAATGGCTGTATATAATTCGCAAGGGTCTTTTATGAAACTGTCTCATGGTGAGATAGAGTCATTTTATCCGCATGTTCATACAGATGAGTTTTATGAGGAAAATAGAGATAATGAGGATGATTATGTAATCACATCTATAAGTGCTACTCCGCCTTCACAAACTATTGAAAGGTATAGTCATCCAAACTTTACTGTAATGGTCCATTATAAGAATGGTACATGTGAAATTCTAGACTCTGAACAGTATATAATTGCAGGCTTTGATCCGACGGCTATCGGCCTGCAAGATGTTACGATAATCTATAACGATGAGGAAATAATAAAAAGCTGTGTTGTTAATGTAGAAGTAAAGGCGCTAGACAAGGAATGCCACAGGTGTCATCAGGTATATGAGCTTAGTAATGATGATTCGGATCCCGGCTGTCCTTATTGTAAGAAACAGACTATTGGAATAGAGGTAAGTCCTGATAATGTTGAGATAACACAAGGAGAAGGTCTTCCGATTACCGTTATAGGAATATATAGTGACGGCTCTAAAGAGGAAGTAAGCGGATGGACAAGTAATTATAATGCAGAGAGGCTTGGTGTGCAGATTGTAACGATAGAATATGGTGGATATGCCACTGATATTATGGTATGGGTTAATGAGGAGCATATGGTCTGTCCGATATGCGGCAATGAATATTTATCTGGAAGTCAATGTCCTATATGCGATGAAAATGTTGTAAACATAAGTGTTTCACCAAAAGAAGTGACAGTCGGTCAATATGAATACATACCTATAATAGTAACTGCTTATTATGCTAACGGTAACATTAGAGTTGTTGACGACTGGAGTATAGATCAAACAACATTGACACCCGGGACATATGAAGCAAATGTTAGTTATAAGGAAGCCGTAGATACTATAACTCTTACGGTGCTATCCTTAAATAACATAGAGTGTCCGATATGTGGAACTAATTATGATTCATCAGAGAATTTAAGAGGCTGTCCGATATGCTCTGAAGAGCTTGTGGGAATAGAAGCATATTTTACAAGCGGTACAAATCTGGTACAGTTGGGAAGCACTCCTAAACTTTCAGTCATTCTTATCTTTAGGGACGGTCACAGAGAGCTTGTAACAGATGGATATACTCTTGAAGACTTTTATCCGGATGAGCTTGGAGTTCAGACGGCAAGAGTAATATATAAGGAATTTAGTGCCACTGTAGTTATCGAGGTGATAAATATTCTTGATTCACAGACATGTCCCAACGGTCATGTCTTCTATAGGAATGGGGATGGTATAGAAGATGAGAAATGCCCTTTTTGCCACGTAGAAGATGATATTGGTAAGGTGTTGTATTTTAACATTACTTATACATCCGAGATAATTGACAGGATCTATTGTGAAGGAGTCTACAATATTAACCGAGGTAATTATTTATCAGTCATTCTATATAAAAAAGACAGATCTTTGCTATATATATTACAGAATACATTTTGGAGTACCTCCAGGATTGGAAGGAAAAGAAAATTCACCTATGGAGGGGAGGTAAATAAGAATTAATAAGGTATGGGTATTTGTAATAGATATATTTGTGGGAATAATTATTATGTTTTTGGCTGTAACAATATATTTTAGCATAAGAGCAGAAACTGTAAAAAAGTCAATGTATGAGAATATTACCGAGGAATTTATTGCTGATATAAAGAACAATGGAATCATAACCGTAGGCGATTATGAAAAGTATATGGAAAGGATGGGGGTAGGAGATAATCTTTTTGATTTTTCATATGAACATCGGTATATGATTATTGAGCCTGAATATCGTTATAAGACACTTGAAGAGATAATTTCGGATCAGAACAGTGCATATAACGGATCTAATGATTATCATTATAGGGAGGTGGAGACTGAAAGACCGCCTGTTGACGATCCTGTCAGCGATGAAAACCTTAATAAAGAAACCAATGAAAGTATAATGGAGAAGTCAATTGATACGCCGGCTGACCCAAATCATGTACATGGAGACAACTGTTATTACGGAACAAAGCACATCCATACCGGAAATTCTAAATCCGGTGGTGGTTGTTATGGACAATACACCACAGAATCCTGCAAAAGGACTGCATATTATAGTAGTCATTTTGATAATACAAATACATTTTCCTGTAATCAGGAATATGTAGGAGATTATGTTAGATGTCCGGGAACAGTCACTTATCGTAGTCGAAATGCACATTACGATTGTGGGGATGGGCATAGACATACTATAACAATATATAGTATTTATACCTGCAGTTATTGTGGTACATATCAAAGCTATATAAGATCCGGTGGAATGCCAAGCTCTATTGAATGTAGTCAAACAGTGAAAGGCTATAAACTTAATTGTGGAAAAACAGAAGGAAAATATTATGATGAGAACGGTAATGAGACTGAGCCCATATGTGACCAGATTGTAAGTAATATTACTGCTACACATCCTGAACAGACTGTATATCAAGATGATCCGATAATAACTACGGCTAGGGCTGTTTATTTGGATGGTTCGGAAAGAACAGTAATATGTACCACAGATTTAACAACTGATAAAATTGGTAGTGACATAATAGGTGTACTTACATATACATATGAGGTAAATGGGGAATTGCATAGCAAGACATGTAATATTAAAGTGACTATAATTCCAAAGAACAAAACATGTCCTAGAGGACATGTATATAACTTAAGTGGTGATGGTTCTGATCCCGGATGTCCATATTGCAGTGCCTGGATCGAAAGCTTAAAGATAATCATCCCAAATACACTGCCAATAATAATAACTATTGGTACTTCACTTCAAGACATAGGATTAGTACTACAGGCTACATATATGGATGGACATACAGAGGATGTGACAAGCGGTTATGTTGATAATCTGGACAAGGGATATCTTGGTACTATGCAGGTGACAATAGGTTATAAAGGCGCTTATATAACGGTTCCGGTCATAACTGTATGCGCAACCATGATATGTAATATATGTGGATATGAGTATAACCTATATCCTGACGGAACGAATCCGGGTTGTCCAAGGTGTATGCAAAGAATACCCGTATTTACAGGAGATGTAATAAAATATGAACATATTAATAACACGGAGGATATACTTAATAAGTTATATGAGAAAGGGCAGTATAGCTTTAATATAAATGATACTTTCAGTGTCACTGTTATAAATAAATCCTCAAGTCTTGCACGAATGCTCCTAGGAAGGATTTATCCTTCTCTTAGTAATCGCTGGTTTATGATAAATAAGAGCGAGAACATCATGTCTAAGTAACTATAGAGGTCAGGTTGATGAAAATATATCATTTCGCATTAATATTTCTGATATTCTTTTTTGCATCTGTAATTAAATCAGATATATCAATAGGATTATTAAAAAATATAGAAAATGATAAAGAGGAGATAACAATAGGGCTGTCATCTGCCACATCAGATGCCGTAAATTATCTTTCAAGAACCGGTTCATATGGGACAGGCACGATTAATAAGGATGAAGTGCTTACAACATTTTTCACTTCACTTTATGCTTCATTTGGCATCATATCAGATTTACCAAAACAGACTGAAATCGATATTTATATACCTGTAATCCTTATCTGTGATGTTGATGGTTACTATGTGTATTATTTTGATGAGCATGTAGCCGATGACGGAAATACATATATAGAGCGGGTTTGGACAGAGAAAAAGCCGTATTACTTCGAGGATGAGTATTTCGTATATAGGTTTACATTAACAGATATGGTGTATATATTCGATAAGAATAATATTCTGGAAGTTGAAGACAGGGTTATACATGTTGAGCGTAAGGAGTTTATTATGAATCCGATATATGAGAGCTTTAGGATGAACTATAGTGATTGTATTCTCCTCAATGATGAGGCCTTCGATCTGGCAAGAAAAGAAGCGATAATAAATAAGCTGGAGGATGTTATGACATATTACACCAGTAGGCATAATCATATAGCATATAGGCAAGGTATAACATACACGTTTTCGCTTCCGGCGGGTAGTCAGGAATGGGCAGCCTATATTGATGATGTTAGTATTCTTGTGGTGTTTCAGGGTTATCCGTATGGGCCCGATATGGATTACACATATAATAAAATAGCATCAGCCGGGGCAAATATCATTAAGAAACCCAGATACTATGTAGAAGAAAAGAGCTGGTTCTATCTGGCCCATAGACAAGGCTGCGAAAGAATTAAGGACAGCAATAACCTTCTCGATGAAACATTCGATACCATAGAGGAATGTGCCGAGCTTGGAGCGTATTGCTGTGAATGTATCGAGCATGGAGCCAGAGTACCGGAGTTAAAATATGACAACAAATGAGGACAAATATATGGGAGACAATCCTGTTTTAACAGACTTAATACACATAATTCCTGCAGTATTAATCACCTTTTTATTTCAGGTAATACTACACGAAATAGGACATTTGCTTGGAGGCCTTTTTACTGGCTGGGCATTTCTGTTTATTCATATATATCGTTTTGTCATTATAAGGTCGGATAAAGGTTTAGGAGTAAGAATTGTTAATGATATAGGATTTCAGTGTATTATGTATCCTAAAAAAGCGGATGCTGATGCTATACCATATACAATGGGTGGTTGCATACTAAATTTCTTGTCTGCTGTCATCAGCTTCATTATGTTGTTTTATGCTCATATATCATCGATTCTATGGTTATATACATGGAGCTTTTTTCTGTTTGCCATAGGAATATTTATTATGAATGGCACTTCAAGCATAAAGAGGTTATGCAATGATAAGGCTTGCTATAATCTCCTAAAAAGCAATAATCGAGCCAGAGTTTTGCATAATATTCAGCTTCTAATAGCAAAACAGCTGATAAAGGGCTTATGTTACAGCGAAATAGGGGATGAGTCTATATGTTTTTGGCATGGTGTGGCCATGAATGACATAGAAGCATATCAGCTAATCCTTGAGTATTATTATTATCTTGATACAGACAATTACATGAAACAGGATACGGTACTGCATAGAATAAAGAACAGAGAAAAAATAAGTAAGGATTTACGGGATATCATGGAAATGGAGCTTATCTATGGGCGACTATATTCAGCTTTGAGGCTTCATATCAAATCATACACTGACATTGATACTATAGAGGAAGCCCTGAGAAAGCATGGAAGAAGAGGAGATATTCATTCTCTTAGGGTCTTTACAGCATATAAAGCTTATATGCACTTCATAGAGGAAAGCAATCAGGAGGCACTAAATTTAATAGACAGTACAATAGATGCCTTACAAAAGTCTAATTATATATATGAAGGAGATAAGGTATTCTGTATCAGGCAACTATCCAATATAAAGAACATGATAATAAATGATGATATAAATCAGATTATTTTGCAGGAAAAGCAAATATTTAAAATATAAGGAAAATAGTAGAAATACATGGAAAAATATGATAAACTATTCAGTATAAGGACTAATTGACTATAGGTAATGATGATGAATTCTATATGGGGAAGTATGAGTATTAAAGGGTTATAAGGAGGAGTAGCATGAAAAGAATAATAAGGTTTCTAATAATTTTAGCCATTGTTCTTATGGTTTCAATGCATAGTAATACAAATAGAGTCGAGGCAGCAGGTAAGTATATTACTATAGAAGAATTTATTGAGTATATCGTAACACAGATGAAATGGCCGGTGGTCGATGTGTCCAAGCAGCCTTACATAGAGACAGCCATTGCCAGAGGAATATTGAAGAAAAGTGATTTTAGCGATTACAAGGAATATCTTACGAGAACAGACGCAGCAGTAATTGCTAATCGCTTAGATGAATATATCAATCAAAAATATGGATATTCTCAGGAAGTGTATGATTTTTTACGAGACTGTTATTTGTATGAAAATACGCTGTACTATGACTTGAACGGAAAATTCTTTCCTAAAGGGGAAACCGACCAAACGTATGATGCTCATAATTTCGGTAATGATGTAGCTCACGCCATACTGTTAAAGGCATTCCCGAATGATAGCTGGGTAGAAAGGGGTTTAAGAACAAGATATGAGGATGTTCGTGAACGAAGAGGAGATGTAAGAAATACGTTTGTAATGATTGGAGTAAATCCTAATATTGAAAGAAATTTTTTTGGTATCTATCCATTTGATGAGGATTCATTGATAGTAAAGGCATGGAACACTATAAAGGACGGTGACAGAAAAGTAAAGGCTGTACTTGATAAAAGGATATCGGATATAAAGAGTATTCCAAAGGGTAAGCAAGAAGCGGTTGCCTCTATTGTGGCTAAGGGAATTATTAAGGGCTATTCCAATGGAATATATGTGCAGAACAGAGAATTCAGAGGGAAAAACAATATAACTGCTAAGGGAGCAAAGGATGTAATTCAGAAGGTGTTAAATCCTAGCATAAGAGCTTTAATCAGTCCCGACGGTCAGCTTATAAGAACAACTAAGCTACCTAAGAATGCAAGCGACTATGAATACATACTCGAATGCTTTCCGAATAGATTTTACGAAATGGATTTTGATTTTATCAATATTGTTGGATTTAAGGAAGGTACTGTTAGAAGAAGTATTTATGCATATCCGATAGAGGTAGACTATGATTACCTATATGAGAATCACTATAAATACCAGTTTGAATTAGATATGGATAAGTATGAGTTATATGATAAGGCATTAAATCAGGTGGAAAAATATATAGAGCATATATTTAACGTGGATTATAGAACCGTTAATGATAAGTGGAAGAATGGTCTAATATATACTTTAGATCAGTATTATGACTGGAGGCTCAGTGGTTGGATAGATGAATATATAGAAGCCATTAAGAAAAATCATGTTATTGTGGAATGTGAGCATGTTGCCATTGAACCGAGTACTCTATATAAATGTATAGGTGGGCTATATGTTAGAGTGTATGTAAAATATAAAATAACTGCTAAAAATATAAATGCACCTTCGGAAGAACTACTGTATGGTGATATGACATATCTTAAAGGAGTGGAAAACGGTAAATGGAGATATGGATATTATGATATAGGCATAGGTTCCTGTTACAGTGATGGAGGACATCATTGGGGCGTAAATACCTTAAATAGTATTAGTGACTCCATGTTTTTAATGTCTAAGTAGGAGCAGGAGGATAGTATTGAACAGCAGACATTATATACATAAGAAAATCTTCATTTTTATTACCTCGTTGTTTGCTTTATTTATTCTTATTAACATGACTATAATAAAAGAAGCAAGAGCAGCGACTAGGTGTTTTTTCACTAAAGATGGTATGATTAATATTCAAATCTCGAGTAAGACCGCTACGAGTGATATAAGATATCGTACCTTGGGCTTTACAGTAACGACAACAAAGCAGGAAAACAAGGTGGCTTCAACTGATAAGGATGGAAATATTATATGGGGACCCGATGCTCCCACGGGTAAGACTAAGGTGCTTAACCTAAAGGATGGTATAAAAGATACTAAGGTTAATCATAATACCGGTGAAACTATAGTGACCTATACCTATGATACGGACAAGGTTAAAGATCTGATGAGAGATATAGTCGATCTTGATAATCTGTCAAAACAAACGCCTATATACTTTAATGCTATATTTGAAACCTATATGGTGGTTGACGGTAAGGAGGTTAAGCTAAATCAGGAAGTCAACACATGGAAGGAAATTGTGTCTGACCAGTCCTGGGCGAGACCCAGTGATTTTGAGAATTACTTTAATATACCTATAGCATTTGAACCGGGATTGCAGCCCAATTCATTATACTTTGATATAGATGGAGCAATTGAGTTTCAGGGAGACTTGGTCAGCGCTGAAATAGGTGATACGGTGGGATGGAGCAACGCAGTAAAGGAAATTATTACCAATAACAATAACCAGTACGCTCTTGTAGGCTATTATGCCAAGATGAAGGCAGACGACAAAGAGACCGACAGGAGAATGGTAGGTGACGGAATAACGGCCAGTCATATAAAAAATGGCAGTACCACAGTATATTATGGCGGTATGAATGTGTATATGATATATAGACCCATGACTGCCAATATCATATTAAATGCCATAGACATAGACACGGGAGAAACCATCGATGAAAATCTGTACAGTGGCACAGTTAGTGCAGGACAAAGCTTTAGTGAAGCGGTTGACCTCGTAATTATGAAAGATAATGTTACATATAGCAAATTAGGGCCGTTCTACTACGTCTATGTTTCTCTAACCGGTACAAAGAAGGTAAATGATAGCGGCTCACCCGATGGACCTGTTGCGTTTCAGATTCCTGCTGATTTAAAGACTCCAAGCACTATTAAGGTGAGGGTATATTATAAGAGAATAGCATCGGGGACAATTCCTGTTACCGTGGAAGCCATAAATGCAGATACGGGAAAATCTCTGCAGACACTTACTACCGGTACGGTGAATGCCGGTGCAAAATTCGATTATACAGTCGGTGATACTCTAACTAAGGATGGCAAGACCTATGCATTTACGGGCAGCTGGAAATGGCAATATAAGAAGAACACCTCATCCTCCCCTACGGTAAGCGGTTCGGGAAGCGGATCAAATGTAAGCTTTACCGCCCCATCGGCAGATGAAATTAAGGGAGGCATCACAGTATATGTTTATTATAAGCTGAGTGATATAGCAGAGGGTGATATTAGTCTTAGAGTAATCATGGTATCAAGAAACGGTTCCTTGATTAGTGAGATCTCTCAGGAAACGGTTACAAGAGGCCAATCTATAAGTATATCTATCCCGGGAAGTATCTCATCAGGAAGCGTGGTATATAAGTACATTGATATATGGGACTATTCCTATTATACATCTTCGGGTAGTAAGTCCGCCTCCGGTAGCGGAGGTACCGTATCATTTACGGTAGATTCTAATACAAGGCTAGGAACACAGATTACAGTTAGAATTTACTATGATGTAACACAGGAGGTTGTAGTTCCGGAACCTGAACCACCGATTACGATGGCTCTAGACAGTCCTTCTCCATATGGTGTAATAAACGGAGATAAGTATGGAGCGCCATATTTTATGTCAAGGGATGGTATATCCACCACCGAGAGTCAGTATGTATATGTTAAGACTAAGGACTATCTGTTGGGATATAAATTAGTTAATAGGACAGGTAAGGTGGCTTTTAAAGTACCGGTATCGATGACATATACCTTAGAATTCTACACGGCAACACCTGAGGAGTACGGTGGCCCTAAGATGGTTACTGAAAACTATACTGACACCCAATATATAACTGTAGAACGAGCCTATTCATATTGGGCGATAGCAAGCCTTGAATATTATATTCCGAGTTCTGCCAATGTAAATAATTATTCTCTTCCTAATGGTAAAGTAGTACTGCGTACGAATTCAAAATATCTTAATGTTCCCTCCCTTAGCACCGGCTCAGGCAGTAATATAATATTACCTGCTGAGGCCACAGAAGGTATACATTTAATAAAGGACGAGCCGATTAGATCCGATAATAGCGACAGGCCGGAGATAGAGATTGAGGATTTGGCTGTGTATGCATTTGAAATGACCGGTATGCTTTCGGTAAGAAATGACTATTTATCATTTAATGGAAGTGTTGTTATGTCTGACAGTATTTCCAATACCGTGACGGGGAAACCGAATGTATCCCCATTGGTACACTCGTCTAATATAACTCATGATAAAGTATTATATACCGAAGATCAGATAGTCGATGCCCTAAAGACAAACGGTATTTATAAATCAACAGGAAGCGTTATTTACAGCAGACATTCCAGTAGTGTGAATGCAAGTACAAGTAAATCTTATAATATAGCTATAAATGATGTTATCATACATACACCTGTTATATGTGAACCTATAATATATTCTGATAATGATGATTGGGTACAGCTTATAAATCCGACAGAGAATGCGTATCATTTGGTACTTGATACAGATACAACCCTGAATGACTTTACAGTTAGAATATCCAATAAGCTGCCCCATAGTGACAGACTTGGCTATTATGAAAGAGATTTCTCAAGGTCGTTCATAGATCCTGAAAATATATCCTACATTGCAAAGAAAGAGGAAATAGTAAGAAATGAGATGAAGCTACCCTTTGATGTGTATATTGATACACTTAACGATATGGATCCAACTAATGATGTTTTTATCAAGGCCGGAACATGGATAATTCTTGGAAGGAATACATATCGTTTCTACGTACCTATGTGGGTACAGGAAGGGACATATACCGCTCAGTTTAGATCCATAGCAGTAAATGGTGAGGATAAGCTTAATAAGACAGAGACCACGAGAAATACCAACCGAAATAATTATGTTGCAACCGCAACAAGGATATTTCAAATATCCGGAAGAATGTATGGCTTTACCATATACGATATATCTGATGAAGGAAGATGGCGGAATGTCTTTAGGCTTAAGGATACCATGCTTATAAAGTATTATGAGGGTGCTGAGGATGGCACGAAAAGGACAAACTATCATGATGACTATGCCTATTATTATAAGGTTGGTCTTAATGATCAATATGGGTATCAGTCCGGCAGATATAACAGATTCACATTACCGATTCTTAATGGAAGCCACCCTAAATATAAAAATGTAGGGGCCATAAAATCCGGATATGCATTAAGATTTATGCTTGACACCATAGGAGATATGTACTCTAATGGTAACAGGATAAGAATTATTCCGACATTTTACCATGTGGGTAAGGACGGAAAGAACCGACAACCGGTAGATATTTATTATGATGAGGAATTTGATGGTAAGCACCAAAGACTTGTTAAGATAGGACAGGGAATAGATCTGGCAAATCTCCAGCAGGGACTTGTCGGTAATATCTATAGCAGAATACCTGAAAAGGAGCTTAGACATACGGCAAAGGTATTGGGGATAACATACTCAAAAATATCTAATCAATTTGGACCTATGTACTCATATGGTGACATTCGTATATCCAGTCAGTTTCGTACTTTTATTGGTTTAGAATATGCGGAACATATTACGTCACTTCCGTCATTTGGAGAGGTAAGTGAGCAGATAAATCAAACAGAACTAAGCCTATCAAAATATATGCAGCGGTGGTATGGAACATATAAACTGCCAACGAATATCCATGTAGCACCATTAGGCTATGATGTGAACGGTTACCTTAAAAAATATGGAATAGACTATCAGGAAAATTTTTGGTTAAAGGATGGATTTATTATAATAAACTTTAATATTGAAAGCTATGATAAGAATGGGAATAGGAACCTATCCTATATCAACGGTGCGAATTACCTGAATAACGGACATTGCTCAATGTGGATAACAGAGGGAGGCGTGGCGGAAAAGAGTGACAATACTGATTCCACCTTTAGCATAAGAGCGGGTGATGTGGTATTCTATCACACCGGCAAAAAACATTCAGATGATTACATAGGCAGGGTATACTGATGTGTTTTGGTTATACCCAATACCTAATACTTTTATATATTATGATTAACCATAATATGCTATATTTCCTAAAATATAGTTGAGATTTAGACTAAATTGTGGTATACATAATTATGTAGCTTAATGATAAACTACAATATGGAGGTATTTATATGAGAAAATTCGAATGTACTGCATGTGGTTACATCTATGATGAAGAATTAGGCGATCCGGATAATGGTGTAGCTCCCGGAACTAAGTGGGAAGATGTTCCCGAGGATTGGGTTTGCCCGGTATGTGGAGTGGGTAAGGACGAATTTGAAGAGTTAAGCTAATGAACAGGGTGTTGTCATAGGAAACCTTCCGACAGGTGACAACACCCTCATTATCTGTTTATTTCCATAATACCGATATTGAATTTGCTGACGGAATCAGTTATCATACATAATAATGTACAAATATTACTATGGGAGGACATCGAGGTGAATCAGTTTTCTAGAGCAGAGCTTTTGCTTGGTGAGGAAGCCATGGAGAAGCTGAGTAAGGCAAGAGTAGCCATATTTGGAATCGGTGGAGTAGGCGGCTATGTGGTAGAAGCATTGGTACGCTGCGGTATAACCCGCTTCGATTTGATTGATGATGATAAAGTATGCCTCACTAATATAAACAGGCAGATTATTGCTACCAGAAAGACCATAGGTCAGTATAAGGTCGAGGTTATGAGAGATAGAATTTTAGAGATTAACCCTAAGGCTGATGTGGTTATGCATAGATGCTTCTTTACGAAGGATGCAGCCGATCAGTTTGATTTTGCTGCATATGATTATGTAGTAGATGCGATAGATACCGTATCAGGTAAGATTGAGTTGGTATTAAGATGTGAGGAAAAGAATGTTCCGATTATAAGCTGTATGGGTGCAGGCAATAAGCTGGACCCAACAAGATTTGAGGTTGCGGATATATATAAAACATCGGTTTGCCCCCTTGCCAAGGTCATGCGAAGGGAGCTGTCAGCCAGAGGAGTTAAAAAGTTGAAGGTTGTTTATTCAAAGGAACCTGCAATGAAGCCTATGGAGAAACCAAATTCAAGCTGTCGAAGTAATTGCGTTTGCCCTCCTGATACTGAGAGAAAATGCACAGATAAGAGACAGATACCCGGAAGTGTATCATTTGTTCCTTCGGTTGCAGGGCTAATTATAGCCGGTGAAGTGATTAAGGATATAGCCGGGATAGGATACTAATATGACTTGTATTTCCCTATTTATTGGTGTATATTCATTAATAACACATAAATATGTAAATTATATTATTTATTATTAATAATTATACGGAGGGATGATAATGGGGAAGATTCCAAACAGAGAAGAAGCGTGGGAGCTTTTATGTGAGTTTAATAAGGACAAATTTCATTTGAAGCATGCCAGAATAATGGAAGGAGTCATGAAATATTTTGCCAGGGAATTAGGCCATGGAGAAGAGGTTTTCTGGGGAGTTGTGGGATTACTTCATGACCTTGATTTTGGAATGTATCCCGAGGAGCATTGCATCAAGACTCAAGAGATTATGAGAGAACGTGGCATTGACGAAAGGCTTATTCATGCGGTGGCAAGTCATGGATACGGGATATGCGTGGATGTGGAACCGGAGCATGAGATGGAGAAGATTTTGTATGCCACAGATGAACTGACAGGCTTAATCGGAGCATGTGCGATTATGCGTCCGTCAAAGAGCACTATGGATCTGGAAGTAAGCTCACTAAGAAAGAAATTCAAGACACCGAAATTTGCGGCGGGCTGTTCGAGAGAGGTTATTAGTAATGGTGCCGCTATGCTTGGCTGGGAGCTTGATGAGCTGTTTGATAGAACAATTCAGGCAGTGCGTGAGGTTGAACAGACAACAGGACTAGTATAGATTATCGGAATGCGATGGGAGGATGAGCCGGTATACCGGCTCTATAGGATAAATGATTGGCTTAGGTACATTGGGCAACATAGCTCTTATTCTGATAGGTTCTACTATCGGAATGATTATAAAGGGTGGATTAAAGAAACGTTTTCAAGATACCATTATAAGTGCTCTCGGACTGGCGGTTATGTTCATAGGTATAAGCGGAGCATTGGAAGGACTGTTAGTCGTTAATGATGGGAAAATCATAAGCACGAATATTATGCTTATGATTGTATCACTGGCTGTCGGTGGTTTTATTGGAGAGGCGATTAATGTCGAAGCAAAGCTCGACAGTATAGGTGAATGGCTGAAAAGCAAGCTAAAGGTCAACAAGGAAAAGGACAAGGGCTTTGTCGAAGGCTTTGTTAACAGCTCATTATTATTCTGTGTGGGAGCAATGGCGATAATAGGTTCCTTAAGAGACGGTCTTTCCGCAGATCCTTATCTGCTGTTAGCCAAAGGTGTAATTGACGGTGTGGTCGCCATATTCTTTGCATCTACCTTGGGTATAGGAGTGTTTTTTTCGGTGATCCCTGTGGGAGTCTATCAAGGTCTCATAACATTAACTGCAGGATTTGTCGAACCTTATCTAAGTGAAAGACTAATAAGCAATCTCTCCTTTATAGGATCAATATTAATATTTGCTATAGGTATAAATATGATTATCGGTAAGAAGATTAAGACTGGAAACCTTCTTCCTGCTATATTGGTACCAATAGTATATGAGATAATTATGCATTTCATTTAACAGACCAGTAACGGTCAATATAAGTGAAATACGAAGATAAAAATATGGGTTATAAGTTAAAAATGCAGCAGAATGAATTTGTTCTGCTGCATTTTTGAAGTTATACGAAAAATATTGATAGTAAATAGATCTAACCGCTCTTTTTCGGGCTGTATATATTATATCAGCACAATATCCTCAACAATGCCATCTTTACCACCTGCAACTATGTAATATAAGCGATGAGTAGAGACATCGTATTCATTGAATGGTGTCCCCTCAGCGGCTGCTGCGATATGCACTATTTTATTATCAGGGATATTAAGAACGAATGGTGAGGCACGATATTCTATTTTACCTGCCTCTGTCCAATTCTTTAGTTCTTCTTTTTTCATTATAATCATTTTCTTTTTATCCACAGCTTCGTTGAAAAAGCGTAGAGCCTTGTGAAGTTTAGCAGGTTCTACTTTGGTAACCAAAGAGATATAAACGTCACTTCCTATAGGAACACTGGTACCGGCTGAAGGATTTTGGCCGGACACATAGAGTTCGTCCGTTAATGAACTTATCAGAATATGTGCAATTGGCTTTAATTTGGCATTTTTAATGATTTCACATGCCTTACTGTAGTGGGTATTTACAACATCAGGTACGTTAACATTTCCCGGAAGAACGAGAGTTCCAAAATCATAATATATATCACCGACATCATTCTTTAAATCTCCGGAAAATACAAGAACATCACCATCATACGCTTCAATAAAGAGATCCGGATTGCTTTCAGGGGGCCCGTAATCGGAACGGCTATATGCTATATAGAAATAGCCATCTTCATCTGTTCGACAACTACCTAAGGCATCATTAAAGAACACATCCTCATCATATGCTTTAACTTCAAGACCTGAAACCGGAACATTCTGTTTATTGACAATCCTACCCTCTACAGAGACGTTATACTCATCTGATAGGAGCTTTTCCACATGAAAGACTTCGCATTTGTTAATATCATCTTGGTCGGCATATACTTGCCCATGCTTAACTGAACAATATTTTCCATTAGAGGCCATTAATGCGAACTTCTTTCCTGTCTTATTAAATATACGAAAGACCTCCTCACCGGCAGGTATAACAATTGTAAATATTGTATTATCAGATATTTTACCGTTAGTAAATATAACACCGTTTTCTTCTTCGATGGTTTTAAGATAATTGCCCTGTGAGGTCTTTATTCGTACCTTTGTTCCGTTTAATAGACCGGAAGCTGTCCCTTTCACTTCTTCTACTATAAATGTCTCCCTCTTACCGGGATTCATGCCTTCTGATTTAAGGGTTATACCCTTATCCTGAAGATACTGCTGTGTTTTTGTTCTAATATGACATTTCACCGGAAATACTGAATTTGAATTGGTATCACTGGGACAACGCCACCAGAGTTTATTTTCATGAACTTTTCCTATCCACCAGTGTCCATCACCTGCAAAATAAAACAGGATTTGAGTTTGGCCGCATCCTTCAAAGTCACCGGTCCACATAGTAATTCCGGATCTGATAAGGCTGCCGAATCCTGCAGAATTATCTACCGGATTATCTGTCCAAATCAATTTATCATCATGGAAGGAGCCCAACCACCAATTATCATCTATAGCACTATAAATAAGAAGCTGTGTTTTACCTAATCCTGTAAAATCCCCAGTAAATATACGAAGGCTTAATCCGATCATGCCAACATTGAACTTACGGTTGTTAACGGGCTTGTCCGTCCAGTAAAGCTTTGATCCTCTAAACGAACCATGCAGCCAGTTTCCATCACTGGTATTATGGAAGAGTAGCTCGGTCTTTTTGCTGCCTGTAAAATCTCCGATAAGCATATAATTTGTAATAGTATTAAGATTTCCAAAGCTTATACTGTTATTTACCGGTCCTGTACTCCAAACAAGCCTACGGTTAATAAAAGTACCATGCCACCAATTACCGTCATCTGAATTGTAGAAGAGGAGTTCAGTCCTTTTACTGCCTGTAAAATCCCCCGTAAATATACGAATCCTTGAATCAGTGAGTTTACCAAAGCCGGAACTGTTGTTAACCGGTTCCGTAGACCATTGGAATGTATTATCTATAAAGGAGCCGTGCCACCAGTTGCCGTCACCGGAATAATAGAATAGAAGCTCGGTCTTACCGCTGCCAGTAAAATCTCCGGTAAATATACGAATACTTTTGTCAGTAAGGTTTCCAAAATCTTTACAGTTATTTACCAAACTCCATTTAATTTTATTGTTATTATCAAATG
This sequence comes from Clostridiales bacterium, assembly GCA_012523775.1. GTDB lineage: Bacteria > Bacillota > Clostridia > Lachnospirales > Lachnospiraceae > Mobilitalea. Next base: position 32,027 of record JAAYTK010000032.1, read on the forward strand.
CTCCAAGCCATATGTTCCCATCATTAGCACAGTAAAACAATATCTGTGATTTACCCTTCCCGAGAAAATCTCCGGCAAACATACGGATGCTGCTGCGTAGAAGATTACCGAAACCGGAAGAGTTATTGGATAGGTCCCAGTTAAGGACAGAATCACAAAATGTTCCCAGATGCCAATTTGACGAGTTGTGTGAATAAAAAAGTATATTCTGTGCATCGTCTCCATCAAAGTCCGATATCCATACGTTTGATTTATTGACATCGCGAAAATCATCCCATACAGCACTTAACCGGAATTCGTTGGGTGAGTTTTTTGGTGAGTATTCATACTTATGTATTTCGACTCCGTCGGGATTCCTTAAAGTGGCCGTATCCCCTGTATTGTTCCAAACAGGGGATCTTCTTCCCCAATACAAGTTTTTGTCTTCGTTAACACCATCCCCTGTCCATATATATACAGTTTCGCCGGGCTTAAGTATGTATTCGGGAAATCTATAGGTATGTCCGACAGCATCTTGTATAAGCCAATTCTTCATATTAATATCCGTATCCTCAAAAGATGTTATTTCAACATGTTCCTCAGGCAAGTCATATCCATCGGGATTATAAATGAGATTTGTTATGCATATATCCATCGAGCATGACTCCTTTCTTTTATTTATATACTATAATTATATTTTTCATGGACAAGTTATATAACATATCAGGACTAACTAATCAGAATTTGATAAGACAGATGTCATCTGTAAAGCAGATAAATATTTAAATCACAGAATAATTTTACCATAAGATGTCAAACTTATCCAGTTAATTTATAGAACCATCTTGACTTCTCATATATAGTTGATATAATTGGACTGTAAATATATGTAAATAAATGGAATAAGTCAGGAGGTTAAGATGGCAAGGTTATATGGAGTATACAGAAGAATTCTATTTGGCATTATAGTCTTAATGCTTCCCTTTATATTAACATTAGGTCTTGATATTAAGTCGGCATTATTAATATCATTTGGTTTTGGCACATCTATAAGTCTATGGAGTCTATCCTCTAATTATGATCAGTCTGCTTTATTATCTCATTCAAAGAAAATGAATAGTAATCATTAGTCTTTCTTTTCCATAGTCGGTCCATGATGTTCAATTAAGCGGGAGTCTTAATTAGTGCTAAATTAATGTAAAAATTAATAAAATAAGGATTGACAACGAATGTATTATTGTATACAATAATACAAATTTATAAAACCATAAACGTATGAAGGGATGGATATAGTCAAATGGATGATAGAAAGGTATTTATTGATCCTCAGAATAACCTTCTTAAACTGGAGGAGCCCATATACACATTAGTCGATGTTGATATGCCTAACATATTCCGCAATTTGTTTCCCTATGATGAGATACCTAAAATTGCATTCAATGATAGGATAGTACCCCACAAGCTTCCCGATGAGATATTTATCACAGATACCACATTTCGTGACGGTCAGCAATCAAGAGCTCCTTATAGCACTGAGCAGATAGTTACTCTGTATGATTATTTACATCGTCTTGGAGGACCAAAGGGAATTATCCGCCAATGTGAATTTTTCTTATATAGTAAAAAGGATAGGGATGCGGTTTATCAGTGTATGGAGAAAGGATATAAGTATCCCGAGGTGACCTCATGGATACGTGCCAGCAAGAAGGACTTCGAACTGGTTAAGGAGATAGGTATGAAGGAGACAGGTATACTGGTAAGCTGTTCCGATTATCATATCTTCTATAAGATGAAGATGACCAGGCGTGAGGCTATGGAGCATTACCTGAATATCGTCAGAGAATGCCTTGATACGGGTATTGCGGCACGCTGCCACTTGGAGGATATTACCCGTTCGGATATTCATGGATTCGTAATTCCATTCTGCTCTGAGCTTATGAGGCTAAGTAATGAGTATCAGATGCCTGTGAAGGTCAGAGCCTGTGATACTATGGGCTACGGAGTGAATTTTCCGGGCGCGGTTCTTCCCCGTTCGGTACAGGGAATTATATACGGTATTATGACACATGCGGGAGTTCCTTCAGAGTGGATAGAATGGCATGGCCATAATGACTTTTATAAGGCTGTAACTAATTCTACAACTGCTTGGCTTTATGGGGCGGCGGCAGTTAACTGTTCGCTATTTGGTATCGGTGAAAGAACAGGTAATACACCCCTTGAGGCCATGGTATTCGAATATGCCCAGCTTAAGGGAACACTGGATGGTATGGATACCAGAGTGATTACAGAGATTGCCGAATATTATGAGAAAGAGATAGGCTATAAAGTTCCTTCAAGAACCCCCTTTGTCGGGAGTAATTTTAATGTCACCAGGGCCGGTATTCATGCCGACGGATTATTAAAGAATGAGGAAATATATAATATTTTTGACACGGAGAAATTCTTAAATCGTCCTGTGAGGGTGGCGGTTTCCAATACCTCAGGACTTGCGGGAATAGCACATTGGATTAACAGCTATTATAATCTTAAGGGTGAAAATGCCATTGATAAGAATAACCCAATTGTGGGTAAAGTAAAGGAATGGGTGGACGAGGAATACGATAACGGCAGGATAACAGTTATTACTGACGATGAGATGATATGTGTCATTAACAGGGCTAAGAAGGAATTAAATATAACCTAAATCATCGTATGATATGGAAGACTCACGGGTTGACAACCCATACTCCTTAACATACAATAAAATCTGGAATTAATTTAGCATTTACTATAATATGATTTGGAGGATGAAGATGTTAAGAACAGATCAAATTGAAGCGGCAAAGGAAAGATTCGGACAGTTACTTGAAGAGCAGCTACGAAGAGTAGACGAAATGAAGAGCCAAGGTGATTTTATAGATTACAAGTCCTTGGATCAGATAATAGTCGGTGTATGTGGCGGAGATGGTATCGGCCCGGCAATAACAGCACAGGCTCAGAGAGTATTGGAGTACTTGTTAGAGGATGAGGTAAGAGCCGGTAAGGTTGTATTTAGAAATATAGAGGGGCTTACGATTGAAAGAAGAGCGGCTGAAAATGCAGCGATTCCTCCTGCGGTTTTGGAGGAAATTAAGAAATGTCATGTTATTCTTAAGGGACCTACGACTACACCGAGAAAAGGTGATCCTTGGCCTAATGTAGAAAGTGCTAATGTAGCCATGAGAAAAGAGCTTGATCTCTTTGCGAATGTAAGACCTGTAAGAATTCCTGAGCAGGGCATTGACTGGACCTTTTACCGTGAGAACACAGAAGGAGCCTATGCCGTAGGAAGTAAAGGTGTAAATGTTACAGAGGACCTTGGAGTGGATTTTACAGTGGTAACCAATCAGGGCTGTGAGCGAATCATAAGGGCAGCATTTGAGTTTGCAAAAGCCAATAACAAGACAAGAGTTACTGCAGTTACCAAGGCCAATATTATTAAGGTTACCGACGGTAAATTCCTGGATATCTTCTATAAGATTGCAAAGGAATATCCGAATATTTCGGCAGATGACTGGTATATAGATATCATGACAGCCAAGCTGGTGGATGAGAAGAGAAGAAAGGATTTCCAGGTCGTGGTATTGCCTAATCTATATGGTGATATTATAACCGATGAGGCAGCAGAATTCCAAGGTGGTGTAGGCACAGCCGGAAGCGCCAACATCGGAAAGCGTTACGGTATGTTTGAGGCAATTCATGGCTCCGCACCCAGAATGGTGAAGGAAGGCAGAGATAAATATGCGGATCCCTGCAGTATGATTCGTGCAGGTGCAATGCTTCTTGCTCATATAGGATATACGAAGGAAGCCGATAAGCTTTATAAGGCTTTGGATATCTGCACAGTAACCGAGAAGAAGCTTGTTATTACAGGCAGAGACAGCGGAGCTACCAGTGAGGAATTTGCCAATTATTTAATGGAAACAATCGCAAGATTATAAGGAGGAAAATTCCTTGGAAGAGATTAATCTTCAAAAAGAGATAGCAGACAGGTATTCCCTTAGGGGCAGAGTATACAATACTATAAGGGATAGGATATTGTCAGGAGACTATCATGAGAATGAGGAATTGAAGGAGAATACTATCGCCACCGAGCTTGGTGTAAGTAGGACTCCCGTAAGGGAGGCACTGCGTAAGCTGGAGCTTGAGGGGCTGGTCAATATCATACCTAATAAAGGAGCTTATGTTACAGGAATAACCAAGAAGGACATTCATGATATCTATATGATACGTTCATATCTGGAGGGACTCTGTGCAAAGCTGGCTTGTGAGAATATAACCAATGCTCAGATTGAGGCATTGGAGGAAATTCTGTACTTAACGGATTTTCATGCAAGAAGAAGCCATTTTGACCAGATAGTTGAACTGGATAATAAGTTTCATGATTTATTATACAAAGCCTCCGGCAGTAAGATATTAAATCATGTATTATCGGATTTTCATCAGTATGTCGAGCGGGTTCGTAAGATTACGCTCTCCAGACCTTATAGGGCTGAAAAGTCAAGTAAAGAGCATGCCGCCATAGTGGAAGCATTAAAGAAAAGGGACGAACAGTTGGCAGAGACTTTAGCTCATGTACATATGATGAACACAATCCAAAACCTTACAGAACAAGGATTATAAGTATATAATGTGGTATGCATTGATAATGAGACCATAACAAAAGGGACAGTTACTGTCCCTTTTCTATTCTTCGTTAGCCAAACGTTCCCACTTCTCCAACAACTCTTCGAGTCTGGCTTCAATCTTTTTCTTTTCCGTATGAAGCTCCATTAGCTTATCTGCATCGGTGTAGATTTCCTCTTTAATGAGAAGAGCATCGATTTCCTCATTTCTGATTTCCAGTTCATGAATTTCATCCTCGGTCCTCTTTAAATCATTCTTAAGCTTTCTTATTCTTGCCTGTTCCTCTTTCTGCTGCAGCCAGGACAGCTTATTGCTACCGATTGCTTCATCAGATGCGGTCAAGGAGTCTTTTTCTTTGTCGACTGTCTTATATGCAGCCTCAACCGCTTCCTTCTTCTCAAGGTAATAATCATAATTACCTATGTAGTTAAGCAGATGTTTATCTGTCAAATCCAGAATTCTGGTTGCTGTCTTATTGATGAAATATCTGTCATGGGATACATAGAGTATCGTTCCGCTATAGGAGTTAAGGACATTTTCAAGGATTTCCTTTGAGGCGATGTCCAGGTGATTCGTCGGCTCGTCCAGTATTAAGAAATTTGCCTCGGACAGCATAAGCTTAGCCAGAGATACTCTTCCCCGTTCGCCACCGCTTATATCCTTTATAAGCTTAAATACATCATCGTCGGTAAAAAGAAAAGCGGCCAGTATATTTCTTACAGCAGTATTGTCCAGGTGGGGATAAGTATCCTGAAGCTCATCGAATAGGGTCTTATTCGGATTAAGCAGTTGCATTGCCTGATCGTAATAGCCTATCTGAACCTTGCTTCCAAGTTCCACTTCACCGGCATCTGCTTCTACGGAGCCTGTGATAATTTTTAGGATAGTAGTTTTTCCTGTCCCGTTATTACCGATTATGGCTACTCTTTCGCCTCTTTTTATATAAAAATTTATATTTGAGAATAGCTCCAGGCTTCCATAAGATTTCGAAAGACCTTTTACGGTTAGGACATCCTTACCGCTTATGATTTTGGGCTCTATAGAAAAATGTATCTGCTGATTTTCAGTGGGCTTGTCTATACGTTCGATTTTCTCAAGCATTTTCTCGCGACTTTCTGCCCGACGGATAGATTTTTCACGGTTGAACGAGCGAAGCTTTGCGATTACCTCCTCCTGACGCTTAATCTCTCTTTGCTGGTTATTATATGCCTTTAAGAGAGCATTTTGCTGCAGGGATTTCTTATATACATAATCTGAGTAATTGCCGTCGAAGGTCTGTGCCTTCCTGTTATCCAGCTCAATTACCTTAGTTACAACCTTATCGAGAAAATACCTGTCATGTGCTACCACAATCACGGCACCGTTATAATTAGTCAGATATGTCTCCAGCCATGCGATAGATATAAGATCCAGATGGTTGGTGGGCTCGTCAAGAAGAAGAATATCCGGATTTGACAGAAGCAGCTTTCCCAATGCGATTCTGGTCTTTTGTCCCCCTGAGAGAGTGTCAATTCTTTTATCAAATTCATCCTCATCAAAACCCAATCCCTTAAGTATACCTACAACCTCACTCTTGTAGGCATATCCATTTTGAATTTCAAATTCATGGGTAAGTCTTGTATAGGTATTAAGCATCTGCTCCAGTTCCTTGCCCTTCGCATGCTTCATCATTAGCTCAAGACTGCGGATTCTTTCATCCAGTTGTGTTAGCTCCTGCTTAACGCTATACATTTCTTCAAATATAGTATTGTCTGATTGCAAATCCTGTTGTTGAGAAAGATATCCGATGACACTGCCCTTCGATAGAATTACATTACCATCATCGGCGGATAAATCACCTATTATTATTCTCAGCAGGGTGGTTTTACCCGCTCCGTTGACACCGACAATAGCAGCCTTCTCCTTCTCATTTATATGAAAGGAGACATCTTTTAGAATCTCTGTCATGCCAAAGGATTTACTTATATTATTACATGATAAAACCATGATACTTTACCTCTTTCAAATTACATAAATTATGATAACGACCTATATATTCTAGCATAAATGAAATAGCAAGTAAAGAATGGCGACGGCTATCAATTCATTGACTTATTCTTAACAATCAAATATAATAATCCATATAGATGTATTCGCCGGAAGGAGGATAAAGCATTGCAAAAAAAGCACATTTCAAAGGCAGTTATAAATAGATTACCAAGATATTACCGTTATTTGGGTGACTTACTCGAGAAGGATGTCGTTCGCATTTCCTCTAAGGAATTGAGTGAGAAAATGAACGTGACCGCCTCACAGATTAGACAGGATCTGAACAATTTTGGTGGTTTTGGTCAGCAGGGATATGGATATAATGTAGAATATCTTCATACAGAAATAGGAAAAATTCTCGGGCTTGACAGAAAGTATAATTTAATTATTATTGGTGCAGGTAATTTGGGTCAGGCACTTGCTAATTATGTGGATTTTGAACGAAGAGGCTTTTTTATAAAAGGAATTTTTGATGTGAATCCAAAGCTTGTAGGTTTATCAATTCGTGGAATTGAGATTAGGCTTATTGATGAATTGGAGGAATTTCTAAAAGTAAATCAGGTGGATATCGCAGCCTTGACTTTACCTAAGGCCAAGGCACCTAAAGTTGCTTCTGATCTTGCGAAATGGGGTATAAAGGGTATTTGGAATTTTGCTCCCACAGACCTTCATTTGGTGGAGAACGTAATAGTTGAAAATGTACATTTGGCTGAAAGTCTGATGAAATTATCATATAAGCTATCTGAACAGCAATATCCTTCCGATAAATAATATACCATTAATAAAGGCAGGTTAGCATATGGGAAAAAGAAAGAGATTAGATTACCGTAAAGTTGTAAAGAATAAAAAACTGCCGATTCTCACGTTGGATTCCAGATGGCATGAGATATTTCCTGACGATAAGAAAACAGCGAAGATTAAGGAGCTGGAGAATAAGGTTAACCGGCTGTTAAAGACACAGGGGAAAATAGTTAACGATATCAAGGATATGAAGAAGCTAAAGAGATCCCTCATATCTGATATCGTTGTTAACATGGATATAAAGAATGATATCACAGGTAAAGCCAAGGAAAAGAAGCTGGATCAGAGCAAACGCTTTATCAATGAATTGAATGAGAAGATAGATAATGCTTCTGAAAGGCTTTCCGAACTTCCATATAAAATCAGAGAGGCTAATGAAGAGCTTCTATCGGAAAGCATCAAATACTGTTATGATAGAATACATGACAATCAGGAAGAACTGAAAAATATATCAGAGTGGATACAGAAAACCAGAATGGAACTGAAGGAGAAAATTCTGGTCAAGCATGACCTTGAGTCATCTAATAACCTGATGTATACATATTTACATGATATATTAGGTTCGGATGTAATCGATATTATTGATGACAGTAATCCCATAAAGGAATGATAAGCTTGATAACCGGTATTGGTGTGGATTTAATCGAAATTGACAGAATCAGCAAGGCCTGTGAGAAGGAAGGTTTCTTAAGCAGAAGCTTTACAGAAGATGAGATTAAAATGATAGACGGTAAATGGCAAAGAGCCGCCGGTAATTTTGCGGTAAAAGAAGCTGTAGCTAAGATGTTCGGCACAGGCTTCAGACAGATTTCACTTAAGGAGATAGAGGTGCTTAGGGATAAGCTCGGGAAACCATATGTAAATCTTTACGGCAGAGCTTATGATTTGGCAAAGAAACAGGGAGTAACTAAAATTCATGTATCCATAACCAATACGAAGGAATATGCCAATGCATTCGTTATAGGAGAAGATACAAGTGAGGCAATCGAATGAAATATATAGTAGATTCCGTTAAAATGAAGGAAATAGATAGATACACTATGGAGGAAATAAAAATCCCTCCTGCGGTTCTTATGGAAAGAGCAGCTATGGAAGTCATAGCTGTAATGAAGCAATCCATAACCAAGGATGACCGAATCCTTGTGGTGTGTGGACCCGGAAATAATGGCGGAGATGGAGTTGCAGCCGGTAGAATCCTGCATTTACAGGGCTACCAAGTTGCAATTCTTTTGCCTTTTAATATAGAAATATGCAGCCAACAGATGAAGGAACAGCTTACTATTGCCGGAAATTTGGGTATAAGTATTGATAGCAGTATCCGACTACATGAATATAATATAATAATTGATGCAATCTTCGGAATAGGTCTGTCTAAGCCTATTGAAGGAAATATGGCAGATATTATCAATGAGATAAATAATGGTAACCATAGAGTGTTTTCTGTAGATATTCCGTCGGGTATATCTGCTGATACCGGAAGGGTTATGAATACGGCCATAAAGGCAGAGTGTACCATTACCTTCGGCTATATGAAGCAAGGTCTTATACTATATCCCGGCGCGGACTATGCAGGAAGAATAACCGTGGCCGATATCGGCTTTCCGGATGAAGCCTTACATCGTGTGGGAGCAGATACCTTCTATTATACCAAGGGGGATTTAGCCAAAATTCCAAAGAGAAAAAACGATGGACATAAGGGGACATTCGGTAAGGTGCTGATTATAGCGGGAAGCGAGGGAATGAGCGGCGCGGCTTATCTGTCAGCCAAGGCATGTTTAAAGACAGGGGCCGGTATGGTTAAAATCCTAACGTCATCTTGTAATCGAGTTATTATCCAGTCAATGATTCCGGAAGCGCTTTATGCATCCTATGATATGGATGAGAATATAAAATCAATTATAGACTGGGCTGACGTTATAATTATCGGTCCGGGGCTTGGGATAACAAGAAGAATAGAAGAACTAGTTGATTTAGTAACATGTACGCAAAAGCCCTTAGTCATCGATGCCGATGCCATAAACATACTGGCAAACAGAATTAAAAATATCGGCGATGACAGAATAAGTATGAGGATTATTAAGCGAACAGATAAGCTGGCAGAAATATTACCTGAGAATGCTGTTTTAACTCCTCATCCTATGGAGCTCGCAAGACTGCTTGATATAGATATAGATGACATATCAGATAATATAATTGACATCGCAAATCAATGTTCTTATAATAATGAATTGGTATATGTTATGAAGAATGCCAGAACTATAGTTGCCTGCTCAGGGAAAAAATACATTAATATTTCCGGAAATTGCGGCATGGCGACCGCCGGAAGTGGCGACGTTCTTACCGGAATCATTGCGGGACTTTTGGCACAGGGAATGGAGTCTTATGAGGCATCCTGCCTTGCTGTTTACATTCATGGATTGGCAGGAGATTTGGCATCAGAAGAGATTGGGACATATTCACTGATGGCAGGTAACATAGCAGATGCGATATCTAATATAATGAAAGAAGAAACCAGGTGAAAATATAATGGATAGATGTGACTACTACAGAGTACAGGCTAATATAAATCTTGACGCAATACGTTCGAATATTAGACAGATAAGAAATAGTATAGACAAAGACACAAAGCTTATGGTTATTGTAAAGGCTGATGCTTACGGACACGGGGCAGTAGCCATATCAAAGGCCCTTGAAAATGGTATGGTCGATGCCTATGGTGTAGCAATAATCGAAGAAGCCATAGAACTAAGAAAAGCAGGGATAAAAAAGCCGATTCTTATATTGGGATATACACCGATGGAACAGTTTGATCTTGTGGTTTCCTATGATGTGATGCAGACTGTATACCAGTATGAGATGGCTAAGAAGTTATCAGAGGAGGCCGTTAAGCAGAACAAAACCGCAAGGATTCATATTAAGATAGATACAGGTATGTCAAGACTCGGTTTCAGTGATTCCTATGAGACCATCAAAATTATTAAGCAGATAGCCTCTCTCGAGGGTATATGTATAGACGGAATATTCTCACATTTTGCGAAAGCCGATGAGGCTGACAGAGAAATCTCAGTGAAGCAGATTAATAGATTTAATGAGTATATCGGATTGCTTGAGCAGGAGGGTATACATATTCCCATACGTCATTTTTCTAACAGTGCAGGAATGATAGAATTTCCGGAGGCACAGTATAATATGGTCAGATGTGGAATAGTAGCGTATGGAGTATATCCTTCAGATGAAGTTAACCACAACAGCCTAGGCTTAATTCCGGCCATGGAGTTAAAGAGTCATGTTATTTTTATTAAGGAAGTGGAGGCAGGAACAGGAATAAGCTACGGTTTGACTTATATAACCGATAAAAAGACTAAGGTTGCCACCATTCCTGTGGGTTATGCTGACGGATATTCCAGAAATCTGTCCAACGTAGGTAAGGTCATAATTCGGGGGCAGTATGCACCAATTATAGGCAGAATTTGCATGGACTATTTCATGGTCGATGTGACTGATATCAAGGATGTAAGTCAGGGAGATGTTGTAACCTTGCTAGGAAAGGAAGGAGACTGTATAATCAGTGTAGAGACTTTGGCACAGTGGTCACACTCGTTTCCATATGAAATGATGTGTACGGTAGGAAAAAGAATACCAAGGGTATATAATCAATAGGGAATCTTCAATGATGATATATCAGTAATATCGTAAAGCGATATCACTTTATGGAATACACACGAAGAAACTGGCAATAATAAGGGTAAAGCCTAAAATTGGAGTGTGAGTAAAGTGGTAATTAGAAGAGGAGATATCTTTTATGCCGATTTAAGACCGGTTATCGGTTCTGAGCAGGGAGGTATCAGGCCGGTGCTGATTATTCAAAATGATACGGGAAATAAGCATAGTCCTACTGTGATATGTGCAGCAATTACTTCCAAGATGAATAAGGCCAAGCTACCTACACATGTGGAGCTGGATGCGGATAAATATGGAGTTGTGAAGGATTCTGTTATATTACTGGAACAGGTTAGAACAATAGATAAATCCAGATTAAAAGAAAAAGTATGTCACTTGGATAGAGATGTATTAAAGAAAATTGATAAGGCATTAATTATTAGTTTATCTTTAGATACATATTTTAGACATATACTATTTTAATAAAGAAGGAAGGGATATTTTTCACTATGGAAAGTGACAATCCTTTATGGGGAATGGCGATTATATTTCTGCTGATCCTTATAATGGCAATCATATCCAGCATGAAGACAGCGCTGGAATACGTCAATGAAAACAGCATAAGAAAAAAGGCAGAGGGTGGAGACAAAAGAGCAGGTAAGCTGTTATTGTTTATTGGCCCTGACAGGAGATGTCAGAATACCCTGTCATTAATAGCATGCAGCATTGGAATAATTACCGGAATATACTATATGTCTTATTTCCGACATAGTCTATGGGTTTATAATGTATTATTTATAGCCCTGGTAGTATTCTTAATGACATTATTTGGTTTAGTACTTCCTAAAAGACTTTCGATAAAGTATGCTGAGAAAATCTGCTTTGGACTTTATGGCCTAATTATGATAGTATGCACCATATTTAGCCCGATAAGCTGGATAATTGAAAAAACCATGGAATTGGTACTGAGGATTTTTCGCATTAATCCTAAGAAGCTTGAGGTTAGTGAAATCGAAGAAGAAATCATATCTATGGTGAATGAGGGACATGAGCAGGGTGTTTTTGATGCAGACAAGGCTGAGATGATATCAAATATCATTGAGCTTGACGATAAGGAAGTCGGAGACATAATGACACATAAAAAACGCATTATAGCAGTTAATGCGGAGATGTCATTGGTGGAAGCGTTAAAATTTATGCTTTCAGAGAATTATTCCAGATATCCGCTTTATGAGGATAATCTTGATAATATAATTGGAATACTGCACTTAAAGGACGTAATCTCTGCTTACATATCATCCGACAGGAGTAAATCATTACGGGAAATTGCAAGAGAGCCTTACTTCGTGCCTGATACCCAGAGTGTTAATCTTTTGTTCCATAAGATGCAGTCGAATAATATTCATATGGCCATCGTAATAGATGAATATGGACAAACCGCCGGATTGGTTGCAATGGAGGATTTCCTCGAAGAAATTGTAGGTAATATTCAGGACGAATATGACAAGGAAGAGAAGATGGTTCTATCGGTTGAGAAGGATTCCTGTGTTGTCAAAGGCTCTATAAGTTTGGAGGATCTGGAGGATGAGCTGAACATTACGATTGATCATGAGGATTTTGATACTCTGAATGGGTTGTTAATATCAATCCTCGATAGAATTCCTGCAGATGGAGAAAGGGCTACACTGCAGTATGGAGGATATCAGTTTGATGTTCTTGAAACTATGAACAAAATGATAGGCAGAGTTCGAATATCCAGACTTCCTGTAGGAACGAAGGACTCCCTTAGTGAGACAGTATAATAATATAAGAATATGTGAAATAGAAAAACGCCGGCTTTTAGCCGGCGTTTTCGGTAAACAACAGGGGTTGTTCGTTTACCATAGCGTATAATAGGGTGGGAGTAGAAAGTGATTTATCACTGTCTATGTACATAGTATACAAAGAAGATGTGTCTAATTTGTGTATAATTTATAAAATAAATATAAATTAATCAGGAAAAATTTAAGAAGACTATATCTCTAAACGTGAAAGAGGGTGTCTTGCAGGTATGTGCTGCAGACACCCTCAAATCTATAATATATAAGTAGGGAGGAGGAGAGTGAAAAAAACTATATTTAACACTTCAACAGTATTATACAACGAATTTATGTTTAAAGTATGGATAGAATAAAGACAATTTGTGAACAAATCAGTTCATTTTTATGTCAAAATTAGAAAAACTTATGTCAAAACATGTCTTAATTACTTATTTGACCTTTATAAATTAAGATAAGTAAAATTCATAGAAATAAATAGGACTGTTTCAAAACAACTTTTGAAAGTTATTTTGAAACAGTCCCGGTTGATGATATCGTAATTTAAATTCCCAAACCCTCAAACCATTTTAATGCTTCATCAGCATTCCTAAAATGTAATACCTGCATTCCCTTTGCCTCAGACATGTTCTGATGCTTTTGGGACTGAAGCTTCATAGCGGCAGTATTACCGTCTAAGAATGCAATTGCCTTACATCCGACTTTTTCTACCTCATTATGGAGTTCTGCAAATTTTGCTGAAACCTCTTTGCTAAGTATAGGATTCATCCTTGATGGGTCTGCAATATAAGCAAAGCTTTCGCCGTTAAATTTTTTAGTAAGTTCTAGTAAATTTTTAGTCAACGCTTCCACATATTCAGGCTTCCAGTCACCTACACCGCTAGAATAAAGTACATTTCTTCCTGGAACAATTCCGCAGTATCCTTCAGGTGCATTAACAGTATACAATAGTTCCATTGTATTACCTCCTCATTTTATATTTTATTAATATTAAATATGCTCACTTTAGTTGATCCTGCAATTTGGTTAGAATTTCATTGGAAGAACTGGTCATGTCACTGATATGCATGGCTATATCGTTAACTCCTTCTGCACCTTCAGATGATGCAACGACTATATGATCAAGATTTGTCAGTAGGCCACTGATTGAGTTGAGTAATTCATTTGAGGATGTACTAAAATCCAAGAACAGATTATTAATCGTTAATGAATCCTCCTTGTATTTATTAGCAACATCCTTCATAAAATTATAATCGGAATTCACATCCTCAGACATAAATTGAAGCAGCATGGAGCCATATTTGGCAAGATTATTTACTACTTCCTTAACCCTTTCTGTGACCTCATCAATCTGAGCAATATTATTCTTTGACTGCTCAGCCAGCTTTCGTATTTCTTCGGCTACCACAGAAAAACCCTTGCCATATTCTCCGGCTCTGGCAGCTTCAATAGATGCATTAAGTGCCAGCAGATTTGTCTGAGTGATAATTTCGTTAATGGATTTTGACAATATGGATATTTGATCTGCAATCTTTGCATCGTCAATAGCTTTCTCCAAATGTATTTTAGTATCACTAAAAATCAGTTGTGCCTTTTCCTGAGCATTAGATACATTATCCATGGTTTCTTCGGCACTATGTTTGATTTCCTGTGATGTCTTATAGCCTTGATCCGCTTTCTCTGTAAAGTCCTGGACGGTTCCTGCGATTTCCAGTGAAGTTCCTGCAATATCGGTTGATAATGCCGAGGTTTCCTCCATAGTTGCAGACAATTCCTCAGATGTGGATGCTATACTATCTATGTTTTTATGTAATTCTTCCATCATTATAGATACGTCTTTAAGATTTTGCAGGAATACTGACATACTATTATCTGTGGCCTTTTCTTCATTTTTATCTCTATTATCCAAACAATTAATCATAAGCTCAGATAGAAGACCAAAATCATTATTCTTACTTAACTCGGGGGGTAATGGCTTTAGTGACTTTCTGTATTCATATGATTTCATATAGGATAACAGAGAACGCAGAGGAATGAAATAATCTTTCGACAAGAACCGATATAAGAGAACAGAGATACATATAATTATTATAGGCAAAACTATGGTAATGATCGTTATTATGGGTTTATCGCTTTTAATATTAGTAAAATATATTATCGTGTTAAGTATAAATAATCCAAGTATACTAAGAAGAAGAACTTGAGGTCTTATTTTTATTTTCTTGATAAATAACAAGATGCTTACCTCCGCTTCATATGTATTTTAGTTATTCCTTGTAATTTATGACAACATTATAGCAAAGTAGCTTTTATTTTGCAATATTATATATTAATAATTGTATATGAGTATAAACTTGCTATTAAATCAGTTTATGTGTAAAATAATGATTATAAGAATCAAATAATAGCGCATATTGGGGATATGAGGTAATGAGCTATGAAAAAGTTCAGTTTAAATAACTTTAAGATCAGGACAAAACTGCTCCTGATTTATTGCTTTTGTGTTTTAATTCCTATTATTTTTACAGATGCAATCATATTATATACTGTGAACAGTAATTATAAGGAAAATCGCAAAAAGGATCTTACATATGTAATGGAGCGTGTAAAATCCAACCTTACCGATACGGTTGAGAGCTGTATTCTGTTCACTTATAATCTGTATTCTGATGAAAAGCTTAATGATTTTCTTTCCAAGCAATATCAGAATAATCTGGACTATTATGAGGACTATACTGATATGCTGAGGTACAACGGTTTAAGCTATAATTACAATTACGGCCGTTTGTATAAAATAATAACATATGCCGATAATGATACGCTTATTAACGGTGGAAGTATTGCCAGACTGGAGACGGCTGAGGATACCGATTGGTATAAAGCTTATGTAGAAAGCGGACAGGATATTTTTTTATACACCTACTATGACAGTGATAAGAAATATATACCCGGTACCGGTACCAGCAGAACAATCAGTGTCATTCGTAAATTGGATTATTTTGATAAGAGGGGAATGACTAAGATTCTGAAGGTTGATCTGGATTATACCAATATGCTTAAGGACGTACTGAATGAGAAAATAGACGGTGAAATCTATATTAGAAATGATGAGGTCGTATTGTTTTCTAATCTGCCGTCTGCCAGTGGTATGCGTAAATATGAGCCTGCAGATTCGGTACTTTTAGAGGATTCAACCATGTCTATGACCTTCCCAATCGGATCTCAGGAATGGGAGATAATCATAAAGGCAAAGGAAATACCGTTTTGGTTAGTGCTTTTTGAGAACCAGTGGCTAATTACCATAGTTCTGTTTAATATCTTTTTACCTACCATCCTGATTTATTTTGTCGGTAAATCGATCAGTCAACGGTTGATGCTTATAGATTCCTATATGGTTAAGGTAGAAAAGGAGCAGTTTGAGTTAATTGACATTAGTGAAGGGGAGGACGAAATCGGTAAGCTGATTAAACGCTTCAATCTCATGGTATCAAGGATTAAGGAACTGATTGAGGTTGTGTTTAAGGGACAAGCAGAAAAACAGGCCCTGGAGCTGGCTAAAAAGAATGCCGAGCTTAAGGCGGTCCAAAGTCAGGTAAATCCGCATTTTCTTTTTAATACCTTGGAAAGCATAAGGATGAGAAGTCTTATAAAGAATGAGAATGAAACGGCGAATATTATAGGAGAACTGGCGGTTCTGTTTCGTAAAAGCATGACCTGGGGAGACGATTATATAACCGTTGAGAAGGAACTGGGATTTATAGATAATTATATTCATATCCAAAGATATAGGTTTGGCGACAAGATTAAGTATTATCATTATGTAATGGATGAATGTAAGAAATGCTTAGTACCGAAGTTATCAATAAGTACATTTATAGAAAATGCCTGTATACATGGTATTGAGACAACTGAGAAGGAAGGAGTAATATCCTTAACCATTACCAAGGATAATGAGTATCTACTTGTAGAGATATCTGATAACGGAAAGGGCATGGATGAGTCAAAGCTTAATGAACTTAGACGAATGATTTCCAACGCCGACAGTAAGATGCTGTACGAAACAAAAAGTACCGGTGTTCTTAATGCATATCTGCGACTTATGATGTATAGCGACGGCAATGTTAAATTCGATATTGACAGTAAACCGGAGGGTGGAACTGATATAGTATTTAGGTTACCTTTAGTATATGGCAAAATTAATGATAAGGAGGAAACCTCTGATGATTAAGGTTATGATAGTGGATGACGAGCCGTATATCCGTCAAGGCCTTAAGATTTTGATTAATTGGGAGCAGCTTGGTTTCCAAATATGTGAAGAGGCTGCCAACGGCAATGAAGCAATTAAAAAGCTTGAGAAGAAAGATATTGATTTGGTTATAACAGATATAAAAATGCCTGGTATGGATGGGCTTGAATTAATTGAATACACCAGGGAGCATATATCCAAGAAAATAAGGTTTATTATACTTAGTGGGTTTTACGAGTTTGAGTATGCCAAAAAGGCTATTAAATTTAATGTAGACGATTATGTCTTAAAACCGGTTCAAAAAGAAGAATTAATCAAGGTACTTGAGGAGTATAAGGATTCCTACTATAGACATCTTGAGAACTTAAAAATGCAGGAGTTGTCTGACCGTATTATCTTTGATCGTCACTTAATTAATCTTATTTCAGGAACTTATGACAGGGAATGCATAGAGTATGTTAAGAATCGTCTTATAGCAATAAATAATATTAGATATATAAGAATCGAATATGATGTGACAAACGAAGAATATGACAGACTGTCAGATAATGATAAAGAGAAGGAACAGAATAAACTGTATGAAGCCACGAAAGCTCATCTTGGAGAGTTTATGTATCATACATATATGGCTCATGATAACAACAATGAATTTTATGTAGGCTTTATATATGCTAAAAGCATGGCGGATAAGCTACAGCTTAGTGAGAAAGAATATATCAAAAACCTGCACGATAATCTGAGTGCGGCTATTTCGTACAGAATTATTTTCTATATCGGACAAAAGGAAGAGAGTATTGAAACTATATCGGAATCCTACAAGTCTGCTTTGATTGCAAAGAACTTTCAGTTATATTCCAAGGTGACGGAAATATCCTTTTATGACGAAATTAAGGATAAAATAAATACCAGCAGTTTTTCTGCAGACAAGGATTTAATCGATGAGTTGATAAAGGCAATAGAAGAAAATGATAATGATAAAATTGAGAAAAAAGTAAACAATCTATACATGCATTTTAAGGAGCTGGTGGCCGAGCCAGAAATAATCAGATTAAGTATGGATTATCTTATGTTCAGTTTAATAGGCATAGCCAAGGAGCTTTATTCGGACTTCGATCAAGACGAGGTATACAAACTGATAAGTCAGGGAGGATATGGACAAACCGCAATTCGTGGAAGTGTTGCTCATTTCAAAAAATTTGCATTGGAGTTTTCGGATTATTTGAATTCCTTAAGAAAGCATGCATTGGGTGGTGTTATAACTGAGGTGGAAAGAGAGATAACCGAAAATTACATGAATAATCTAAGTCTCAAATCTCTCAGCGAAAAATACTTTATCAACAGTGCATATCTCGGTCAGATTTTTAAGAAGCAGTTCGGAGTCTCATTTAAGGATTATCTAAACAATTATAGAATCGACAGGGCATGCGAGCTGTTACTCCGTACAGACGGAAAAATCTATGAAATTGCAGAAACGGTTGGATTTAACAATACCGATTATTTTATAAGCAAATTTGTACAGATTAAGGGTACGACACCTCTTCAATACAGGAAGAGATTTTTAACTAATTCACAAAATAAAAATTAATTTAAATCAAATTATATAGTTTTTAGTATTTAGCCTATACTTTATGCGTTGATGGTATTGTGCAGTAATGCTAAAATCAATATATCTGTAGGTGCGTTATTGTGCATATTATGTAAAAATGCACCCCAGAGTAAAAAAGTATAGGGAGGAAAAGAAATGAAAAGAATCAAAACATTGCTTATTGCATTACTTGTAATTACAATGTTTGCCGCTCTTTTAACCGCTTGCGGGAAAAAAGATGACAAAGACACTTCCGGCGATAAAAGCAAAGTAACAGACAGCGTCGATAAAGAAGACAAGAAGAGCGGCGACAAGACTGACAGCAAGACCGATGATAAGAAGGAAGAAAAGGTCTTCACAGCATTTCATGCGGTTCCCGGAACAGAAATACCGGATGACAACCGTATGCTTCGTAAGATAGCTGAGAAGATCGGAGCTTCTGCCAAAGTAACTTGGCTTACCGCTCAGACCGCTGACGAAAGAATCGGTGTTATGATTGCTGGCGGTAATTATCCTGATCTTATTACCGGTTCCACAGGAACTCCATCTCTGCTTGAAGCCGGTGTATTAGTAGCGATTGATGAATATTGGGATAACTATCCTAATATTAAGAATTACCTTTCCGAAGGTGATTGGAACAGAGTTAGAAGCGAAGACGGCCATATTTATCTGATTCCTCAGTTCGGTATCATTAAGGGTAAAGAAGTTGCTACTGAGCATTGGGATATGGGATTCTGGATTCAGAAGAAGGTCCTTATTTGGGCAGGATTCCCTGAGATCAAGACTCTTGACCAATACTTTGATGTAATTGAAGAATATAAGAATGCTCATCCTACAACAGCGGATGGACAGGAAACAGTTGGATTCTCTATGAGTACAGAGGACTGGAGATACTTCGGTGTTGAGAACCCTCCGTTATTCTTAATAGGATATCCTAACGACGGTGCATGTATTATTAATCCTGAGACTGTTACAGCTGAGGACTATAATACCATACCTGAAGCTTATCAGTACTATAAGAAGATGAATGAAGTATTTAATAGGGGTCTGGTTCATCCTGAAACCTATACTATGTCTTATGATCAATATATTTCATTACTGTCCACAGGTAGAGTGTTAGGTACACTTGACCAGGCTTGGAACTTCAATACTGCTGTTGCTGCTCTGGAAGCACAGGGTAAGTTTGAAGACACCTATGTTCCTCTGCCTATAACCATCGATGGTAAGAGATTAGACAGATGGCACAGCCCTGCGGCTCTTGACGTTTCTAATGGCTTAAGTATCACCACAAGTTGTAAGGATATCGAAGGCGCAATGCAGTTTATCAATGATCTGCTTGATGATGAGATTACAAAGATGATTTACTGGGGAGAAGAAGGCGTAGATTATATGGTTGATGAGAACGGAGTATTCTATAGAACGCCTGAACAGAGAGAGAACATCCGTAATACTGACTGGGTTTCTCAGAACATGGTTAATGAGGCGTATGCATACTTCCCTCATTACGAAGGCTTATTTGATGATGGAATCAACTCAATTGACCCTAACGATCAACCCGGTGAATACTATGACAGCTTAGAGCCTGTTGAGAAAGAGCTTCTTGATGGCTACGGCTATAAGACATTCCTTGATTTCTTAAGCCCAAGTGTTCCTAATGAGCCTTGGTATCCTATGTGGTCCTATACCAACACATGGACAACCGATACTGATTACGGTCAGGCAAGAGCAAAGATTACTGATCTCAAGCATGAGTATCTGCCAAAGGCTATGATGGCTCCGGCTGATCAGTTTGATGCTATATGGGATGAATACATGGAAACTTATAGAACCGAAGTTGATATTGATGCTTATCTTGATGAGCTGACAGCAGAAGCTCGCAGAAGAAAGGCAATAGCTGACGGTAATTAATAAGTGACTAGATAACGGTTACTAAGATAAACTATCGGTAATAGGGGGGTGTCTTAATTAATGGCAAAACCATATAAGGCACCCCATATTTAAAGCTATTTTGTGGAGGCACTAGTAATGAATAAACGGAAACCATATTATATAATAATAGCTGCCTTATGCTTCGCATCTATCATAAGCTTTTTCCTACCATATCTTCACCTTCCCGAGCAAGAGGGTGTAAGTACAGGATATAAATATGATTCGTCCCTGGCAGCGCTAGATAGTAATATTATTAAGGATGTTGCTAAGGAATCCGGTATTGCAAAAAATATCGTTTATAACACAGCAAAAAATATTGTTAATGGAAAAGACAGGCAGACTATTGAAAGCAGACTAAAGCAAAATGAATATTATATTATTGATATCCTGACTCAGCGGATGAATGATATGATGGAAGATCTGGAAGAGTTTGGAGATATTGAAACGAGAACATTCACATACTTTGGAATGATTAAGCTTTCTGCCTCCATTATCAAAACTTTTAGACAAGATGTTATAAGTGCTTTTTTAGTTATATTTACATTGATAATGACAGTGGTATTATCATTTGTAGCAGGATTTAATATGCTCTTTAACAAAAGCATCAAGGCTTATAGACCGGTGAAGATAATATCACTTCTAAATATATTTATGTCCTTAATAGGAATTATATCAATTAATGCTATCAGCATAGGGGCATTACAGGTTGATAAATTCTATAGAGAGAATTGGGGCAATGGATTCTTTATTATTGCTGCCGTTAACGGCCTGATTCTTATAATAGCAATAATCGGTAATATGCATGAAAGATGGGCGGGAATTGTTACCTTTAAGATGATATTAAAACAAAAGCAGCTTATCTTGATGACAATACCGTTTGTCCTATATGCATTACTGTTTTATTATGGTCCTATAGCCGGATGGGTTATGGCAATACAAAACTATAAGCCGGCGGCCGGTACTAATCAAGTGTGGGTTGCATGGGACAAATTTGTATATTTGCTTACTGAAAAGGATTTCTTGATGGCCTTTAGAAATACTGTGGCCATGAGTATGATTAATTTGGTATTAAGCTTTGTATTTGCTATCGGATTTGCACTCCTTCTTAATGAGGTGGTAAATATCAAAGGAAAGAAATTGGTGCAGACAGTTTCTTATCTGCCCCACTTCCTTTCCTGGGTAATCGTAGCAGCTATAGTTAAGAATGTTTTGGCTGTTGATGGTGGAATAATTAACGAATTGTTAGTTAAATGGGGTATATTGGAGGCACCTATTAATTATTTTGCTGACGGTAAGTATTTCTGGTGGATAGTCGGATTTTCAGTTATATGGAAGGAAACCGGTTGGAACAGTATAATTTATCTGGCTTCCATTACAGCTATCAATCCAGATTTGTACGAAGCAGCATCCATAGACGGTGCAGGAAGATTTAAAAAAATGATTCATATTACTCTACCCGGTATAAAATCTACAATATTTGTTCTTCTGATTATAAATCTTGGTATGATAATGAACTCAGGTTTTGAGGCTCAGTTACAATTGAAAAACGACCTGATTAAGCATACAGCGGAGGTTATTGATACATATGTACTTAATAAATCCTTCTTCCAGGGAGCGGATTTCTCCATCGGTACTGCGGCAGGTATTTTCAAGAGTGTTATAAGTATTCTTTTAGTGTCAATAGCTAACAGAACTGCCAAGGCATTTGATCAGGAAAGACTATATTAGGGGGAGGATAAAACATGAGTAAAACTAATAAAATCAAAAAAAGCCCATATGATATAGCTTTCATAATTATCAACACAATTATATTAACGGTTTTTTGTGTAGTCACCCTATATCCTATCCTGAATACCCTTGCGGTATCCTTTAATGAGGCTGTGGACACATTAACGGGTGGAATACATCTTATACCTAGAAAATGGACTATACAGAACTACAAGACTGTATTTAACATGAGGAATCTGATGACAGGTGCTTATGTATCTGTGATGAGAACCGTGATTGCCACTCTTGTGCAGACGTTTTTTACTGCTCTGTTGGCGTATATACTATCCAGAAAGGAATTCTATTTTAACAGACAGGTATCCTTGCTATATGTTGTCACAATGTATTTGCAGGCCGGAATTATTCCGACGTTGTTACTGTTTAAGGATTTACGTCTGACTAATTCATTCTGGGTGTATATTGTTCCCGGTATTGTATATGCTTATAATATGATTGTTATCCGTACGTATATGAACGGTTTACCTGACAGCTTTGTGGAATCAGCCCAGGTTGATGGTGCCGGACATTTCAGAATATTCTGGAAGATAATATTCCCATTATGTAAGCCTGTATTGGCTACGGTAGCATTATTTATTGCTGTTTATCAGTGGAATTCATGGTTTGATGTTATGGTATATAATCCTGCAAAGGATAACCTGACCACGTTACAGTATGAGCTTATGAAGCTGTTATCAGCGGTTTCCCAACAAACCGGTGATCCAAATGCCATGAAGCATGCTGCCAATATGGTTACTCCGGAATCGGTTCGTGCGGCGGCAACTATTGTAACAGCGTTCCCGATTGTCTGTCTCTATCCTTTCCTACAGAGATATTTCGTAACAGGACTTACAATCGGTGGTGTAAAAGAATAATCGGATAGTTTTTTAACTTTATATAATTAGGACATCCTCCTAAAGTAAGGGCAGACATCGCCAATATGTCTGCCCTTACAATATGTTTGGAAATTAATGCTTGAAATAATATATATTACTATGTACAATGGTAAATAAGTTTTATAAATTCATAGGGCGAGTATTTATATCAGTAACATTATATTTTACAGAGGTAACATATGAGAATAGGGTTATTAAGGCATTTTAAGGTAAACTGTCCTCATAAGAGGATGATGACCTCCAAGGAGTTTAGGGAATGGTCAGAAAAGTATGAGGTATCAAAGGTTATCAAAAAAAAGGTGGATATGTACGGAATAGAATGGGATATCTGCTATGTAAGCGATTTACCCAGAGCTATATCGACCGCAAAGGAGGTATATAGCGGTAACCTTATGATAGACAAGCTGCTTAGAGAGGTCGATAATGCACCGTTTATACATACAGAAAGAATTAAACTCCCATTCTGTGTTTGGCATATATGTGGAAGACTTGCCTGGTATTTTAAATCGAAAAGCCAGCCGGAGACTATTGTTGATACCAGAAAAAGAATCAAGAACTTTTTAAACCGTATCGACTGGTCAAAGGAGAACATCCTTATAGTATTTCATGGCTTTTTACTTTATAATTTTCAAAAAGAGTTGCGAAAGAGAGGCTTTAAGGGAGATAAACTGAAGCTGGTTAAGAACGGCGTATTGTATGAGTATATCAGAGAAGAGGAAAAGGATGTGTTGTCGAATGAAAGTCTCTCTGATTTGTGTGGGTAAGCTTAAAGAAAAATATTTGACTATGGGGATAGAGGAATACAAAAAAAGGCTCAGCAGGTATTGTACCTTAGAGATCATCGAGATTCCTGACGAAAAAACACCGGATAATGCCGGAATTGCTATAGAAACTTCCATTAAGAAGAAAGAGGGAGAGAAAATCCTTAAGGCATTAAAGGGGGATTCCTACTGTTTTGCACTGGCTATAGAAGGAAAAATGCTGTCATCGGTGGAGTTGTCCGTCCATCTGGAGAACCTTTTTATCACAGGCAAAAGTCATATCACCTTTATAATCGGAGGCTCTTTGGGACTATCCGAAGAGGTGTTAAAGCGTGCGGATTATCAATTGAGTTTTTCGAAGATGACATTTCCTCATCAGCTTATGAGGCTTATACTCCTTGAGCAGATATACCGTTCTTTCAGTATAATTCATAATACGCCTTACCACAAATAGAATAGATAGATCTCATAAGATTTGTGACTTAAAAATAAAATACAAAGGAGGAAAAATCCTCCGCTGTCGTTATATAAAAAATAAAATACA
>JAAYTK010000033.1 GCA_012523775.1 Clostridiales bacterium
CAATCATATAAGTACAATCTTAGAGAAAACAGGATTGGAACACAGGACACAGATAGCAGTTCATTATTTGAAAAACACATAAATATTAGGCTTATGTATATTTTGAATTACCAAGAGTTTCGTCAGCGAAACTCTTTTTTGGTACCAGGTACACGACGAAATGGTACCAGGTACGGTACCAGGTACCGTACCTGGTACCGGAATAAGTCAGCGGAATATATGAGCTTCTCTTGAAATATAATGGAATAAGGAACAAGCATGGAGGGGAAGGTCATGGATACTAATTATGAGGATAAATTATACAGGCAGATCGAGAAAAGTCTATCTAATAATGTCAATGACAGATTATTGGTACCCATTGAGATGATTGATGGGGCGGACAGCAATGGTGCGGTAGCAGAGTACAAGGAGAATGAACCCAGACTTTCACGGGCTGAGTATATTCTTCAGGCGAGAGAAGCCTGCTTAAGGCAAATGAACTCTATTGATGCAACGAGCCGGGTTTATAACAGCTATGTAGGGGCAGATGACTCTATTTACTCTACTTTTGGGAAAAGAAAGAAAGATAAGGTGGAGAATCTGTTTAATGAAGGTGATGACGAGGCTCTTCCGGAGGAAATAGCTTCGTTTAGATCTTTAATTATTCGTACCGTTTGTGCGGTTGTTATTTTTCTCAGTATTTTTATCATTGATAAGGTTAAGATGGACTTAGGTAAGTTCTCTTATGAGACCATACGCCAATATGTAACAGGATATAATCAGCTAAATACTCTGGAAGAATTAATTGTTTCGTTGTTGAAATAAGCTGATATTTTCTTACATTGTATTTTGACATTGTATAAGATATAATCTACGATAAGCAGATATCTATTATAATATTAGTCTGCCTATGATGAATTATTGAAAGGAAAATTTGATGAGAAAATTAGCACTATCTGATGAAATTCTTTTATCCGTGGAAAAGCCTGCCCGATATATAGGCGGTGAGATTAATATGTGGGTAAAGGATCCTAAGGCTGTAGATATAAGGTTTTGTATGTGTTTTCCGGATGTATATGAAATAGGTATGTCACATCTGGGTATTCAGATTTTATATGATATTTTAAACCGCAGGGAGGATACCTATTGTGAGAGGGTTTATTCTCCATGGGTGGATTTGGACAGGCTAATGAGGGAGAAGGACATCCCTCTTTTTGCATTGGAAAGCCAGGATCCGATTAAGGAATTTGATTTTCTTGGTATCACTCTTCAATATGAAATGTGCTATACCAATATACTCCAGGTTTTGGAGCTGTCTAAGATTCCAATATATGCAAAGGACAGGACAGAGGATGACCCTATCGTAATCGGGGGTGGTCCATGCTCGTATAATCCTGAACCGATAGCGGATTTTTTTGATTTATTTTATATTGGTGAAGGAGAAGCTGCATATAATGAGCTCCTTGACATCTACAAGGAATGTAAGAGTGCGGGTAAATCCAAAAGACAGTACTTAGAACAGGTGGCTCAAATTGATGGTATATATGTTCCTGCTTTTTATGATGTGGAATATAATGATGACGGTACTATCAAAAGATTTTTAAAGAATTATGAAAATGCACCTGATAGAGTTAAGAAGCAGGTGGAAATGAAGCTTAGTGAGGCATATTATCCTACAAGGCCATTGGTTCCGTTTATTAAAACCACACAGGACAGAGTCGTACTGGAGATTCAAAGAGGCTGCATCCGTGGATGTAGATTTTGTCAAGCCGGTATGATTTATCGTCCTACCAGAGAGAGAGATGTCGAATACCTAAAGAAATGTGCCTTTGAAATGCTAAGTTCCACCGGACACGAGGAGATATCCCTAAGCTCATTAAGCTCCAGTGATTATTCGAAACTTCAGGAGCTGGTGTATTTCCTCATAGATGAGTTCGGTTCAAAGGGAGTGAACATTTCCCTGCCGTCACTTCGAATAGATGCATTCTCCTTGGATGTAATGAGTAAGGTTCAGGATATCAGAAAGAGCAGCCTGACTTTTGCACCCGAGGCCGGAAGTCAGCGACTCAGAGATGTAATTAATAAGGGGCTTACTGAGGAAGCCATACTTGGTGGTGCTACAGAAGCATTTCAAAGTGGCTGGAATAGGGTGAAGCTATATTTCATGATGGGACTTCCCACCGAAACCGAAGAGGATATTGAGGGAATAGCCGTATTATCCGATAAAATTGCAAGAGAATATTATGAGATACCAAAGGACCAAAGACAGGGAAAGGTTAGTGTAGTTGTAAGTACATCCTTCTTTGTTCCAAAGCCATTTACACCGTTCCAATGGTGTAGAATGGATACTCCTGATGAATATATTCACAAGCAAAAGCTATTAAGAAGTAAAATTAATGAGCAGCTTAACAGAAGGAGTATTAAGTACAACTGGCATGGAGCTGAGATTAGTGAACTTGAGGGAGTACTGGCCAGAGGCGACAGAAGATTAAGTAAGGTAATATATGATGCTTATAGGTTGGGTTGTATTTATGATTCCTGGAGTGAGCATTTTGATTATGATAAATGGGTTAAAGCCTTCGATGAAAATGGTATATCTATTGAGTTCTACAACTGTAGAGAACGTGATGAGAACGAGGTCTTCCCATGGGATATCATAGATGCCGGTGTAAGTAAGTCGTTTCTGATTAGGGAGTACCACAGGGCAAAAAAGGGCGTCGTAACTCCTAACTGCAGAATGTTATGCTACAACTGTGGTGCAAAGAAATTTGGTGGCGGAGTGTGCGTTGAGATACAGGAGGCTGCAAATGAAGGCTAGATTAAAATTTCAAAAATACGGTGCGATGAAGTTTATCGGACATCTGGATGTTATGAGATATTTTCAGAAAGCATTTCGAAGAGCGGGATATGACAGTGAATATTCCAAGGGATTTAACCCGCATCAGATTATGTCCTTTGCCGCACCTTTAGGTGTCGGGCTTACCAGCGATGCTGAATATGTGGATATAGGTCTTATTACCTGTGAAAGTCCTGAAACAATGGTTAAAAATATAAATGGAGTGTTATCGGATGGATTCTATGTGACAGGGTTTCACATTTTGTCGGAACCGGAAGAAAACGAAAAGAAGACTACTGCCATGTCCTTGGTATCATCTGCAGATTATCTTGTATCATTAAAGGATGGATACTCATTGGATGGGATTGTATCAAAGGAATCTTTTCAGGATTTATTTAATAATTTCTATGGTAAGCAGGATATTATAATACGAAAAAAGACTAAGAAAAATGATATGGATGTTAATATTAGGCCTATGATAACTATGGTTTCATTTGATGAAATGAGTTATAATAAAGGTCTAAGGGATTGTTTGGCAGATATTTCGAAACCCATTTATAATGAGCAATATCATTTTATTGAGTCAGACAGTAAGGCTGAGGTATACGAGAACGATATTAAAGTATATATGCAACTGGATACGGGAAGTGCGTCAAATTTAAAGCCTGAGTTAGTAATGGAAGCATTTTGTAATGAAAATGGCATATTTTTTAATCCCTATGCATGGCAGATTCATAGGCTTGAGATTTATACGAGGGATGAAATGTCGGGCAAATTGATTTCACTGGACAGGTTAGATAAATAAAAGGAGTTTTATGAATAGGAAACTCATAGGGGGATTCATTAATGAATCATAAGCTAATAATAACAAGGAATAACGATACCATAATTTCGGCACTTTATGATGGAATGGAAATGATACAGGTGTCTATAAATCCTGCAGAAGAAGATACGATTCTCGGAAATATTTATCTTGGAAAGGTCAAGAACATCATCAAGAATATAAATGCAGCATTTATAGAAATAGCTGACGGCAAAATGTGCTATTATTCCATGTCTGAAAAGCAATCTCCGATAATGGCAAATCAACCTGTCAGTGAAGGAGAGGATCGCCCCAAAAAGGAGTCAAAGATAAAGATTGGCGATGAGTTGATTGTTCAGGTGACAAAGGAGGATATTAAGACTAAGGCTCCGGTGGTCAGCTCTAATATTAACCTTACGGGGAAATTCATTGCTCTTACTCATGGCAAATCCTCTGTGGGGGTATCCACTAAGATTGAGGATCCAAAGGAGAGGCAGAGGCTCAGAAGCATAGTAAAGCCTTATACCACTAAGGAATATGGTCTGATAGTCAGAACAAATGCGGCATATATACAGGACGAGCTAATAATAAAGGAAATTAATAATCTAATTGATTTATATAATAACATCCGTACATACGGAGTTCATAAAAGCAGGTATTCATTGCTGTATCGTACGCCTCCCGGCTATATATGTGATATTAGGGACGGGTATTCAGAACATTTAGATGAATTTGTTACGGATGATGAAGAACTTTATGAGAACATGAAGGAGTATCTTATTCAACATCAGCCTGAGGATAAGGACAAGCTTAGATTATATAAGGATCCTGCCATTAGTCTGTCCTCCCTATATGGAGTCTTGGAGAAAATTAATGATGCCATTAAACCTAAGGTATGGCTTAAATCAGGAGGAACATTGGTTATACAGCCTACAGAAGCATTGACAGTGATAGACGTAAACACAGGAAAGGCTATATCAGGAAAGAAGAAGGTACAGGAAACATTTCTCAAGGTCAACCTGGAGGCCGCCAAAGAGATAGCAAAACAGCTTCGACTTAGGAATCTTAGTGGAATTATCATAATAGATTTTATTGATATGGACCTACAGAAGAACAAAGATTTATTAATGGAGGAGTTACAGGAGCATTTTAAAAAAGATCCAATAAAAACAACATTAGTCGATATGACTGCATTAGGCTTGGTTGAGGTCACGAGAAAGAAGCAACGCAAGCCTTTGCATGAACAATTGGTACCAGGTACGGTACCAGGTACGGTACCAGGTACCAA
>JAAYTK010000034.1 GCA_012523775.1 Clostridiales bacterium
ATCGAAGATCTTCCAAACTTCAGTATACGAGTTTTTCCTACTACCTGTTCCAATCAAAGCCTTTAACGTAGATACTATTACTACGCAAACTGATAAAAAGTTGCGTATGAAAACTTAATAATTATCATTTAAAAAGAAAATCTTACGCAAAAAATTTGCGTAAGGAAAATAGAATAAATACCGTTAAATATTCAAAAAGTCATTGTTTATGCTTATCATAGAAGTTCAAACTTCAAAACTTCGCAAAGCAGATGGGACAGTAAGCTAATAATAACAGATTAGATAATAGCCTATATACGTTATAACGTTATATAGGCTATTTCTTGTGTGATTTTAAAATTAACTTTAATTATAAATAATATAGACTTTAAGCGGAAGTATGTTAATATTTTGTTATATGATACATTCACCTAATATTTGTCCTGCACATGGACATATCAGAGTATTGTATTGGTACTTATTGCTGAAACCGGATTAGCATAATTTGAGGAATTTTAGTGTATTTTCTAATCGAAATATGTTACAATAAAAAGAAGAAAATGAACTCTAGATTAGGTGGGGGTGGTGTTTTGACCGAGGACATAAATGTTAACAATTTAGAACAGAAAAAGAAAAGAGTCAAACGATTAAAAAGAGCGATTATTATCACTATAATTATCCTTTGTCTACTACCCACTATCTTATGTATAATACTCGGTATTAAGCTGATAAAACTTGAGAAAAAGATTGAGGATTTGCTGTTAATATATCCGATTAATACTGAGGCTGAGGGTCCGAGAAAAGGCCGGGACCAATATGCTTATGCATCGACGATTGATATGGCTGATGAAGTCATAGATATCGGTGACGACTACATAAGCGGGAATACCGAAGATATGGATGAAGCGGACGTTGCCGGAGAAGCGAAAGAGACGGATGAAGCCGATATTACCCGAGGAACAGGAGATACGGTAGAAGCCGACGTTACCGAGGGAACAGACAATCCAGACGAGGCTGACTTAGCTGAGAATGACAATAATCCAGATGAGATTGATTTTACTGAGGATATCGGCGATATTGACTTATCTCATATATCGGACAGGCTTAATTCTGACAGTACATACAATGAATCTGAACCTACGGTAGAATATTACAGGGATCCGGACGGTATCTATTATGATAAGAAAGTCTACCTAACATTTGATGACGGGCCATCCAATAACACCGATAAGATTCTGGATATTCTGGCTGAATATAATGTAAAGGCAACATTTTTTGTGGTAGGATACGATGATACGGTATCCAAGGAACGCTACAAAAGAATTGTTAATGAAGGGCATTCCTTAGGTATACATTCCTACTCCCATAATTACAATAAAATTTATAAATCTTTAGAAGATTTTGATAAAGACTTTACAAAACTATGGAAATTGTTATATGATACTACTGGGTACACACCCACCCTTTATAGATTCCCAGGTGGCAGCAAAAATTTTGTGAAAAGAAGTAAGATGGAGGAATTTATCCGCTATCTTAATGAAAAGGGTATGACTTATTATGACTGGAATGTTGTGAATGGGGATGCTGAGGGTAAAAATTATACAGAAGAGCAAATGATTGACAATGTATTGAATGGTGTAGCAAGCAAGAAGAATTCCATTGTACTTATGCATGACGGTTACGGAAAGGAGAAGACTGTGGCCGGTTTGCCCAAGATACTGGAAGCACTTATATCCGGAGGAGCCGAGGTGTTGCCTATGGATGAGAATGCTCCACTTATTCAGCAGATAAAAGCTACGAGCGTAAAATAATACATAGGGAGGTTTGAGCTGATGGGTTTTTTCAGGGATTTCAAGGAAGATCTTTCACAGGCGGTTAACGAGCTGATTCCGGATGACGATGTTGATACATCCGATCAGATGGTAAATACCTTGGATTCGGAAATTACGACAGACAATGAAGAAGCAGAGAACGAAATGAAGGAATGGCTAGAGGGGATTACGCAGGATAACACAGCAGACAATATATCTGAAGAAGAAACCAATGAGATTACACTCGAGGAGGATATTGTTGACGAAGGTATCCAAGCAGATGACAGCTCATCGGAAGAAGACTTATTAGAAAATAGTATTGAGGAAGAAATATTAGAAGAAGGTATGGAGGATGGAGTCGAGGATATGGGAGAAAAGGTTGATTTAAACATTGATGAGAATCTGGATGAGAATGTGGATTTGGAATTATTGGATGCATTGAATGCTGAAGAGGAAGAGCAGGTTAGCGAGAAGAAGAAATCCGAGAAGAAGGTACGGGCTGCAGCCGTAGTAGACGAGGATGATGTTACTGTAATCAGTAAGGGCACCACTATTAACGGAAGCATATCATCGGACGGTTCCCTCGATATTATGGGTAGTATCACCGGCGATGTTGAATGTCTCGGTAAGCTTTCCATTACAGGTAAAATTGTCGGTAATTCCACCGCGGCCGAGGTGTATGTCAATACAGAGAGGCTGGAAGGCTCTATCAACAGTGAGGGAAGCGTTAAGGTGGGTCTTGGTACAGTTATCGTTGGCGACATTATAGCCACATCAGGAGTAATTGCCGGGGCCGTTAAAGGTGAGATTGATATCAATGGACCGATAGTTATCGATTCGACGGCAATTATCAAAGGAAATATTAAGGCAAAATCAGTCCAGATTAATAATGGTGCTGTAGTTGAAGGATTCTGCTCCTTAAGCTACTCCGATGTTGATTTGGATAATGTATTTGAATAAAGCATTTGTTATAAGGAATAATATGGAGGCATAATTTTTATGATTGAGTACAACCGGGTTTTATTGAAGCTTTCAGGTGAAGCATTGGCCGGGGATAAGAAAACCGGCTTTGATGAGGCGACTTGTATCAATGTTGCGAAACAGGTGAAGACATTGGTAGATGCAGGTACGCAGGTAGGTATTGTAATTGGAGGCGGTAACTTTTGGAGGGGCAGGAGCAGTGAGACTATAGACAGAACAAAAGCTGACCAAATCGGAATGCTTGCCACTGTTATGAATTGTATCTATGTGTCAGAAATATTTCGCTATGTGGGGATTGATACAGAGATATTTACACCCTTTACCTGTGGCAGTATGACACGGTTATTCTCTAAGGATGAAGCACTTGCCTTTATGAAAAAAGGTGGGCTAGTATTCTTGGCAGGAGGAACAGGACATCCTTATTTCTCAACAGATACTGCCACAGTGCTTAGAGCCGTAGAGCTAGAATGCGATATTATTTTAATGGCGAGAGCAGTTGACGGAGTCTATGACTGTGACCCCAGAAAGAATCCAAAGGCTAAAAAGTATGATTCAATATCTGTTCAGGAGGTTTTGGATAAAAAGCTTGGAGTCGTAGACCTGACGGCCGCGTGCCTTTGTATCGACAATAAAATGCCGATTCTTTTATTTGGATTATCTGAAGACAAAAGCATTGAAAATGCTGCTTTCGGTAAATCCAACGGAACAATTATAACTGTATAAATACAATATGATAAAGAAAAACTAAATTAGCATTTAGGAGGGAAGTAGTAATGGATGCAAGACTTGATCAATATAGTGTTAAGATGAGAAAAACAATAGACAATCTGAAAGAAGAGTATGCGACAATACGGGCCGGAAGGGCTAACCCTCATCTTTTAGATAGACTAAAGGTGGATTATTACGGACAGCTTTCGTCCCTGCAAGCGGTAGCAAATATATCTGTACCCGAAGCACGGATTATTCAGATTCAACCGTGGGAAAGCAAGATGATTAAGGAAATCGAAAAGGTAATTATGGCTTCTGACCTTGGTTTAACTCCTACTAACGATGGTAGGGTTATTCGATTGGTTTTTCCTGAGCTGACAGAGGAAAGAAGAAAAGAGCTTGTTAAGGATGTAAAAAAGAGAGCCGAGAATGCTAAAGTTGCCATTAGAAATATACGCAGAGATGCTAATGATTCGTTTAAGAAAATGCAGAAGGCAAGTGAGATTTCAGAGGATGAACTCAAGATCCTTGAAAGTGATTGTCAGGAATTAACTGACTCCTTTATTTCCGAGATAGATTCGATATTGGAGGAAAAGTCAAAGGAAATTCTTACAGTATAGAAATGATTTACTAATATTTGAAATGCATGATGTATATTAGGGTGTCCGCAAAAGTATATAATATAACCCTTTTGGGACACCCTTTAATACGCAAGCAGTTAATCCTTTATTATTAAAAGATGGGTGTATATTAATGAGTGAAACCAATTTGAACATTCCAAAGCATGTAGCAATTATTCTTGACGGAAACGGCAGATGGGCAAAGAAACGAATGATGCCAAGAAATTTTGGGCATACACAGGGTAGTAAGGTGGTAGAAAAAATCTGTGAGGATGCTTATAAAATCGGTATCAAATATCTGACCGTCTATGCATTTTCCACAGAGAACTGGAAGAGACCCAAGGATGAGGTCGATGCTTTATTTAAGCTTTTGAATAACTATCTTGATACCAGCATAAAGACCAGCAAAAAGAACAATATGCGTGTCAGGATTATCGGTAATAAATCAGGTCTCCCAAAGGAAATACAGGAAAAAATTAAGGCGCTTGAAGAAGCATCCAAAGCGAATACCGGATTGAATTTTCAGGTAGCCATTAATTATGGAAGCAGGGATGAGATAATCCGTGCCGTTAAAGCTTTGTCAGAGGATTTGAATGCGAAAACTATTACAATTGATGATATAGATGAGAATTTATTTTCCAGCTATTTGGATACTGCAGATATACCCGACCCGGATCTGTTAATACGCACCAGTGGTGAGCAAAGACTGTCAAATTACCTATTATGGCAGTTGGCTTATACTGAGTTTTATTTTACCGATGTTCTGTGGCCGGATTTTAATATAGATGAATTAAAAAGAGCCATAGAATTTTATTCAGGGCGAAAAAGAAATTTTGGAGCTATAGGGGGATAGACTATGTTTAAAACAAGATTAATCAGTGGCATTATTCTATTGGCAGTTGCCATGACTGTTATATTATTGGGTGACAACGTATTGTTTGGTGCTGTTTTAGTCATATCCCTAATAGGTATGACTGAGTTGTATAAAATCATGAAAATAGAAAAATCAATAATTGGAATTATAGGATATCTGGTGTCAATAGCCTACTACGGTCTACTGTATTTTAAGACTGATAAATACCAGCTTCTATTGTTCATAGGTTTTCTATTGCTATTGATGGCCTTATATGTTATAACTTATCCTAAATATCGTATTGAACAGGTTATGACAGCCTTCTTCGGACTGTTTTATGTAAGCATAATGCTGTCATATATTTATCAGGTACGCATATTGGAGGATGGGGCAATAGTGGTATGGCTGATTTTTATCGGGGCATGGGGCTCGGATACATTTGCCTACTGCGCAGGAATGCTGTTTGGAAAGCATAAGATTGCACCTAAACTAAGTCCCAAGAAGTCCTTAGAGGGATGTATCGGAGGAGTCATCGGAGCGGCTTTGCTTGGATATCTATATGCTTTGATATTAGGAAATAAGATTACCGGTATATCTAATCCCCGAATATTATTTGCGATCATAGGCGCGTCTGCCAGTGTAATTTCACAACTAGGCGATATGGCCGCATCGGCTATAAAGAGAAATTATGATATTAAGGACTATGGAAGATTAATACCCGGTCATGGCGGTATTCTCGATAGATTTGACAGCATAATATTTACTGCACCGATTGTATATTATTTGGCTGTATATTTCTAATCACAAAATAAACATAAATAAATGATAGGATATAGTATATTTTAGACTTTCACTTGGAGGACATAATGAAGAGGATAGCTATACTTGGTTCAACGGGCTCTATTGGAATACAGACGCTGGAAGTGGCGAGGGAGCATAGGAATGATATTCAGATTAGAGCTCTTGTTGCTCATTCCAATATTGAGCTTTTGGAACGGCAGATAAGGGAGTTCATGCCGAGGATTGTCTGTGTATATGATGATAAGAAGGCTAAACTCCTTAAGGAGAATATCAAAGACCTCTCTGTTCGTGTCGAGACAGGAATGGAGGGTATAATTGCCTGTGCCACAGAAGAATCCACAGATACGGTAGTAGCGGCCTTGGTTGGTATGATTGGTATTTTACCTACAATAGAGGCTATTAAGGCAGGAAAGAACATAGCCCTGGCCAACAAGGAGACCTTGGTGACCGCAGGGCATATTATTATGCCGCTCAGCAGGGAGAAGAACATAGAGCTTTTGCCTGTAGACAGTGAGCATTCGGCAATATTTCAGTCACTCCATGGTGAGGATAAAAATAATATATACAGAATTCTCCTGACTGCGTCCGGAGGACCGTTTAGAGGCCTTAAAGGACAGGTTCTTGAGACTATGACCGCATCGGATGCTTTAAAGCATCCTAATTGGAGAATGGGACCAAAGATTACGATAGATTCTGCCACCCTGGTAAATAAGGCTTTGGAGGTAATGGAGGCTGTCTGGCTGTTCGGACTTCCCATTGAGCAGATACAGGTTCTTATACATCCCCAAAGTATTATACATTCGATGGTAGAATATGTGGATGGTAGTATTATAGCTCAATTAGGGCTTCCCGACATGAGGCTTCCTATTCAATATGCACTTTTTTATCCCGACAGGAAGGATATGAGGCTGGGGGAACGGGTGGACTTCGTTAAGCTAAAGGAGCTTACATTTGAAGAGCCCGATATGGATACATTTTATGGCTTACAGCTGGGCTTAAGGGCAGGTAAGCTTGGTGGCAGTATGCCAACGGTTTATAATGCCGCTAACGAATGGGCAGTGGCACGATTTTTAGAGGGCAAGATAGGATTTCTGGATATTCCGAGGCTTATAGAAGAAGCTATGGATAACCATATTTTGATAAACGCACCCACATTAAATCAAATTCTTAATACTGAGCAAGAGACATATGATTTTATTAAAGGAATCGTAAAATTCGGAAAATAATACAGAGCCTATCCGGATTAAAGAAAGGATTATGCTTATGAATATACTGATAGCTGTACTGATTTTAGGTTTTATAATATTTATACATGAATTGGGACATTTTCTTCTTGCCAAGAAGAACGGAATTACCGTAACGGAATTTTCCTTGGGAATGGGACCGAGGCTTGCTAGCTTCGTAAAAAACGGTACCAGATACTCCATAAAGATATTGCCCATTGGAGGATCCTGTATGATGCTTGGCGAGGATGAGGATATAGATGACGAGGGAGCATTTCACAAAAAGGGACTTAAGGCTAGATTTTCGGTGATATTTGCCGGGGCTTTGTTTAATTTTATACTGGCATTTGTACTGGCTGTGGTCGTGTTAGGCGTGGTTGGAGTGGATTATCCTGATGTCGTAAGCGTTGAGGATGAAGCCGTATATGATGCGGGACTTAGAGTTGGAGACAGAATAAAGAAGATAAACGGCAGAAGAGTACATTTCGGTAGAGAGATAGACATTGACTTTTTCTTTAACCCGGTAACAGATGAGCCTATCGATGTTACCTATATAAGAGACAACAAGACCTATGAAACAACCATTTACCCCAAGCCATTACCGCCGTTTTACAGACTGGGTATCTATTATAGCGGAGGAACCGATACCGCGGTGCTTCAGGATGTTCAGATAGATTCTTCAGTCTATGAAGAGGGAATAAGGCCGGGGGATGTTATAACCGAAATAAACGGCACCCCTATAAAGACCGGTAAGGATATGGTGGATTACTTTGATAGTAATCCCTTAAACGGTGAGCCGCTTAAGATAACATATATTCACAAGGGTAAGCAAAGTACTGCTACGGTTACACCAAAATTACTTGAGAATCATTATGAGCTTGGGGCGTTCTATAATCTGTATAGAGAAAAGGTTTCTCCCCTTGAAGCCGTTAAAAACAGCTTTTATGAGGTTAAATTCACTATAAACTATACCATAAGAAGCATTTGGCATCTGATAACCGGTAAGGCGAACCTGAAAGAGGTTAGTGGTCCGATAGGTATTGTAACGGTGGTGGATAATATCGTTGAGGATACGGTGGATGAGGGTGCCGGAATGGTAATGCTTAATCTTGCGAACTTTGCATTGCTGCTCAGTGCGAATCTTGGTGTGATGAACCTGCTTCCGTTCCCGGCTCTTGACGGAGGAAGATTGGTCTTCCTTATAATCGAAGCTATAAGAAAAAAACCCGTACCAAAGGATAAGGAGGCAATAGTCCATTTCGTAGGCTTTGCACTGCTGATGATTCTAATGGTTATAGTATTGTTTAACGATATTCAGAAATTGTTTTAATCGGTACCAGGTACCAAATTGGAGTGTACCAGGTACGGTACCAGGTACCGTACCAGGTACCGTACCTGGTACCGCAACAGAGAGGTTGTGAAATATGTATAGAAACAAAACCAAGGTAGTTAAGATTGGTAACAAAGTTATCGGTGGAGGGAATCCGATACTTATTCAGTCTATGACAAATACTAAAACTGATGATGTTACAGGAACTGTCGAGCAAATCAATAGGCTCACTAAGGCAGGCTGCGACATTATTCGCTGTGCGGTTCCCAATATTCAGGCGGCGGAAGCATTGAAGGATATAAAACGGCAAATAAACATACCATTGGTGGCCGATATTCATTTCGATTATAGACTTGCAATAGCCGCTATGGAGAACGGTGCCGATAAGATTCGAATAAATCCCGGTAATATCGGAAGTGATGAAAGACTTAAAGCTGTAGTTGATGTGGCAAGGGAAAGAGGTATTCCTATTCGCGTCGGTGTTAACAGCGGCTCATTAGAGAAGGATTTAATTGCAAAGTATGGTCGTGTTACTGCCGAGGGTCTTGTGGAAAGTGCTTTAAACAATGTAAAGAGGGTTGAGGATATGGGATATGATAATCTGGTTATCAGCATCAAATCCTCAGATGTTATGATGTGCATCAGAGCCCATGAGCTAATTGCAAAGGAATCTCACTATCCGTTACATGTCGGCATAACAGAGGCAGGCACCATCAATGCAGGTAATATAAAGTCCTCGGTAGGTTTAGGTATAATACTATATCAGGGTATCGGTGATACAATCCGTGTATCTTTGACGGGTAATCCCGTTGAAGAGGTTAAATCTGCCCGCATTATTCTGAGGACCTTGGGATATAGGACCGATGGAATAGATGTTGTTTCCTGTCCAACCTGTGGAAGAACCCAAATTGACCTTATTAAGCTGGTCGGTGAGGTCGAAGAACTCGTTGAGGACTTGGATTTGAATATAAAGATTGCGGTCATGGGCTGCGTTGTAAACGGACCGGGAGAATCCCGAGAGGCTGATATCGGTATAGCCGGCGGCAATGGTGTGGGAGTTCTTATTAAAAAGGGTGAGATAATACGCAAGGTTCCCGAAGATCATTTACTGGATGCTTTAAGGGATGAGTTACTTAATTGGGAATAGTATAGATTAAGCGTACTTAAGAAAATTTGCAGGAATAGGGGAAGACATATGTTGTTTTTTGAGGCATTTGAGAATTTGACTTGTGATAATGAATTAAGGAAACTTTACAACCAAACCGAGGTTGTAAGGGTTGTTGCGTCCAAGAAAAATAATACACTTTCCGTATATTTAAAAAGTAATAGGATTATTCATTGGAGCAATTTAAAGAAGATGGAAGAACTGCTTAATAAGCAGCTCTTTTTGCATACCGGTAACAAGGCATGTATAATCCCTTTATTCGAGCTGACAGAAAAATATGAGCTGGAAAGACTTTTTGCGATATACAGAGACAGTATTTTGGATGAGTTAAGGGATATAAGCATAGTGACGTATCATCTTATAACTCAATCGGAAACGAGGGTAAAGGACAATACAATCATTATAAGGTCTAAGGAAAGCTGCATAGCTGAGGATAAATTTGAAAAGTTGAAGGCATATCTTGTGCAGATGTTCAGGGAAAGGTTCGGCTATGAAATTGCAGTCAAATGTGAATATATTAAGACTGCCGAGAAAAGAAAGCTTAGGCTCCCGGCATTTTTAAGATCTGATGAGGACGATGATGAGGATCAGGAATATGATATGCCTCATTATGATTTTTACGAAGAGAGCACTAACACTGTAACACAAATCGCTGCAACACCCACTGCAACGCCAACCGATACGCCGGTGGAGTCGGTTAATGGTTCCTCGGATAATATGCAGAATATAAATGGACAGGCAGAGCCAATTAATAAAAATGGAGCTGCTTCTGAGAATAATTCTAATTCATCTGCCAATAAAAAATCCACATATGAAAAGAGTAAGAGAAGATTCCGCAGGCTTCCGAAGGACCCGTCGGTTATTTTCGGTAAAAACTTTGAGGGCAATATAATCCCAATATGTGATATTATCGGAGAAATCGGTGAGGTTGTTATTCGCGGTAAGGCGCGAAGATTAGAGCATAGATCTATAGGTAATGATAAAAGCTTGATTACATTTGTACTTACAGACTTTACAGATTCGATTAAGGTGAAGATATACTCAAAAACCATTGATGTGGATGATATTCTGGAGAGTCTTAAGAATGACTCCTTCTATATGGTAAAGGGAGTCGCTATGGCTGATACATATGAAAGGGATATCACTATAGGATCCGTGGTAGGAATAAAGGTTATTGAGGACTTCACTGTCAAAAGATATGACAGGGCTCCCGTTAAACGTGTTGAGCTTCATGCCCATACGATGATGAGTGATATGGATGCTGTTGTCGATGTGCAGAAGCTGGTCCGTCGTGCCTTTGATTGGGGTCATTCCGCCGTGGCTATAACCGATCACGGAGTTGTGCAGGCCTTCCCTGCAGCCAGCCACGCTATCAATCCCAAGAAATTCTCTGATCCCAAGGAGAAAGCCAGAGCCGAGGAATTCAAAATAATATATGGCATGGAAGCGTATCTGGTGGATGATATTAAGGAAATCGTAATCAACGGTAAGGGGCAAAGCCTTAACGATGACTTTGTCGTATTTGATATTGAGACCACCGGACTAAACAAGATGAATGATATGATTATTGAAATAGGGGCCGTTAAGATTTCGAAGGGTGAGATAACCGACAGATACAGCACATTTGTAAATCCTAAAATGCCTATACCCTACGAGATTGAGCAGTTGACCTCAATTAACGATGATATGGTTGCTGATGCTCCGCCAATAGAGAAGGCATTACCGGGTTTTCTTGAATTTTGCAGGGACTCGGTGTTGGTAGCGCATAATGCGGGCTTCGATATGGGCTTTATAATAAGAAATGCCCATATACTAGGTTATGAAAATGATTTTACATATATAGATACCGTAGGTTTATCCAGAATATTGCTCCCCAATCTTAGCCGGTACAGGCTTAACACCGTGGCTAAGGCACTTGGTGTGTCTTTGGAAAACCATCATAGGGCCGTTGATGATGCAGGTGCCACGGCTGAGATATTTTTAAAGCTCATTTCCATGTTAAAGGATAGAAATGTTGTCAGTATAAATGATATAGATAAGCTGGGAAGGCTCTCTCCAGAAGCAATTCGTAAGCTTCCGACTTATCATGCCATATTGCTTGCCAAAAGCGATACGGGACGAATCAATCTGTATAAGATGGTGTCACAGTCCCATATTGATTATTATCACAAGAGACCAAGGATACCTAAGAGTCTTTTGATGGAATGCAGAGAGGGTATTTTGGTTGGTTCTGCTTGTGAAGCCGGTGAAATATTCAGAGCCGTGTTGGGATATCAATCAGACGAGCAGATTGAAAGGCTGGTT
This sequence comes from Clostridiales bacterium, assembly GCA_012523775.1. GTDB lineage: Bacteria > Bacillota > Clostridia > Lachnospirales > Lachnospiraceae > Mobilitalea. The sequence continues at coordinate 11,776 of JAAYTK010000034.1, forward strand.
AATTTTTATGATTATCTTGAAATACAGCCAATCGATAATAATGAGTTCTTGATTCTTAGTGAGAAAAGCGATGACAGGAAAATCAATTCTAAAGAAGATATAATGAAAATCAACCAACGAATCGTTGAGTTGGGCGAGATGTACAATAAGCCTGTTGTTGCCACCTGCGATGTTCATTTTCTTGAGCCTGAGGATGAAATATACAGAAGAATTATTTTGGCAGGAAAGGGATATAAGGACGCAGATACTCAACCGCCTCTTTATTTTCGTACCACGGAAGAGATGCTGGAAGAGTTCAGGTACCTGGGAGAGGATAAGGCTAAGGAGGTTGTAATAACCAATACCAACTGGGTGAGTGACCAAATTGAGAAGATTTCACCGGTAAGGCCGGACAAATGTCCTCCTGTGCTTCCCAATTCGGATGAGAATCTAAAGAGTATATGCTATGAGAAGGCACATTCAATCTACGGAAAGGAACTTCCGCCGCAGGTTCAGCAGAGGCTGGAGCATGAGCTTGATTCGATAATATCCAATGGCTTTGCGGTTATGTATATCATAGCACAGAAATTAGTATGGAAATCCAATGAGGACGGTTATCTTGTGGGTTCCCGCGGTTCGGTAGGTTCTTCATTTGTAGCAACTTTGGCCGGAATAACCGAGGTTAATCCTCTTCCTCCTCATTATTACTGCGGTAGCTGTCATTATAGCGATTTCGATTCCGAGGAAGTTAAAAAATATGCCGGAAGCTCCGGATGTGATATGCCCGATAGGAGCTGTCCGGTATGCAATACGCCTTTGGAGAAGGATGGTCATGATATTCCGTTTGAAACCTTCTTAGGCTTTGACGGTGATAAGGAGCCGGATATTGACCTTAATTTCTCCGGTGAATATCAGAGCAAGGCTCACGATTATTTGGAGGTCATTTTCGGTGAAGGCAACACGTTCCGTGCAGGAACAATCGGTACCTTAGCTGATAAGACTGCATTTGGGTATGTGAAGAATTATTTTGAGGAAAGAGGCATACATAAACGAAATGTTGAAATTGACAGATTAATCGAGGGCTTGGTAGGTGTCCGAAGAACGACCGGACAGCATCCCGGTGGTATAGTGGTTCTTCCCCATGGTGAGAACATCTATTCATTTACACCCGTGCAGCGTCCTGCCAATGATATGAATACGAAGGTTATAACCACTCATTTTGACTACCATTCGATTGACCATAACCTATTAAAGCTTGATATCCTTGGACATGATGACCCTACCATGATAAAAATGCTGGAGGATATCACAGGGCTGGATGCGAAGAAAATAAAGCTGGATGAGAAGAAGGTATTATCCTTATTCCATAGTACAGAAGCTTTAGGAATAAGCCCGAAGGATATTGACGGATGTGATCTGGGATGTCTTGGTGTTCCTGAGTTTGGAACAGATTTTGTCATGCAGATGGTTAAGGAGGCTAAGCCGAAGTCATTTTCAGATCTGGTGCGTATATCCGGATTAAGTCATGGTACTGATGTATGGCTGGGAAATGCTCAGAGATTGATAAAAGAGGGAATCTGTACACTGTCCACGGCCATATGTACCCGTGATGATATAATGACTTATCTCATAGGAAAAGGGATGGAGCCGGGCCTTTCCTTTAAGATTATGGAGGATGTTCGAAAAGGAAAGGGCCTTACCCCCGAGATGGAGAAGGCAATGCTGGCGTCGGATGTTCCGGAATGGTATATTCAATCCTGTAAGCAGATAAAGTATATGTTCCCTAAGGCTCATGCGGCTGCCTATGTCATGATGGCATTCCGTATCGCTTATTTTAAGGTTTATTATCCGCTGGCATATTATGCGGCATACTTCTCGATTCGTGCTTCGGCATTCAACTACGAGCTAATGTGCCAGGGAAAGGCACATCTTGAGAATATTATGTCGGACTACAAGCGTAGAATGAATACACTGACAAAAAAGGAACAAGATACCTATAGAGATATGCGTATCGTACAGGAGATGTATGCAAGGGGAATCTCATTTGTTCCGATTGACATATACAAGGCACAATCCCATAAATTCCAAATCGTAGGAGATAAGCTGATGCCGTCCTTAAATTCCATTGACGGAATGGGAGATACGGCTGCCAGAGGAGTAGTCGAGGCTGCCAAGCAGGGTCGCTTCCTATCAAGGGATGACTTTAAGATAAGATGCAAGGTCAGTTCTACTGTCGTAGAAAACCTAGCCAGACTTGGACTTCTTGGAGATATGCCCCAGTCAAATCAGATGTCTCTACTGGATTTTCTGTAGGAGAGTGGGGATTGTTGGGTACCTCTTTGGGGTACCTGGTACGGTACCAGGTACCGTACCAGGTACCGACTGTTTTGGTACCAGGTACACAAAAAACCACAAGCACTCAATTATTTGAGTTTTGTGGTTTATTTTTTGTAACATATTAATTTTAAACAGCTCGTAGGGGAATCGAACCCCTGTTTCCGCCGTGAGAGGGCGGCGTCTTGACCCCTTGACCAACGAGCCACGGAACATTACTTATATTATACTATTCCGTAATAAAAATCAAGTACAATTTTAAATTTTTTC
>JAAYTK010000003.1 GCA_012523775.1 Clostridiales bacterium
AAAAGCATCCGTGGTTACTGCGGATAATACGCCTTATTCCTCTTAATTACCCATAAGCGGAGGGAATTAGTCTGGTCAAGGATGCGAAGCACCGCCTAAGCGGCGAAGTCCTTGAGGAGACTAATTACAGACGCTATAAAACAAAAGAGGAATAAGGAGGTTGAAAATAGTTAGGAAATGATTATAATGGTGATGAACATATCTAAGATTATCATCAAGGGGAAACTCTGCCCATTAAAATCCTAAGCTAACTAAACGCAATCCTGGTACCGTTAGACGTTGACATGATATATCTGCTGGATTATGATTATATTAAGTAAAAATGGAATTTAAAACAGCATATTTTATTAAGAGGAAAAACATATGGATGGTTATAAAAACTCAAAATGGGCTTCTGAAATTATCAGTCTTCAGAAAGATGATGGATCCTGGGGATATTTTCATTCATTAAGTAATCCGTCCAAGCAAAATCGAATAACTACTGAGCAAGCCTTAAGAAGGCTCGAAAGATTGGGGTTCACAATAAATGACGAACCCATATACAAGGCTGTGTCATATATGCAGGATTGCTTGGTAGGGAAAAAAACAATTCCGGATAGAAGAGAGAAGGTACATAATTGGGATATATTCACTGAACTAATGCTGTCCACATGGATACGCAGATTTACAAAGGATGATATTAATGCAAATAATGCCGCACGAAAATGGGCAAAGATAATCAGCACCGCATTCGAAAATGGAATATATGATAATGATATATACATTGAAACATACAAGAAGGTTTTTCGGCTTAAGCCAAGAGGAGGTCGAATTCTGGATTTCGCTAACTTCTTTCATGTTTCACTGATGTCAGATGCGTTAGATGATAAAACAGCATTAGATTTTATGGATTACATTTTACATCATAAACCGGGCATCTATTATATTTACGGTGAGGAATTATCAATATTACCTCAGTCATTTAAATCGAAAGAAGCAAGCAGATATATTACGGCAATTGAATTGTTATCAGAGTATAAAAATCCCGGGTGTAAAGAAAAGCTTATGTTTGTGGTCGAATGGCTTAACAGGAATAAAGAGAATGAGGGATATTGGGATATGGGTACAGCGGTTAAGGATGGAGTCGTATTTCCTCTGTCTGATTCATGGCGAAAAGCGCAGTTGCGAATTAAGGATTGCACATACAGAATATCGAATCTGATTAATAATATAGTTGGTAACTAGTATAATCATAGGGAAGCCAGATTAGTAATTTATACGAAGGAGATAGTGATTAGCTTATGAAATATGAGTTAAAAGAAAATATTATACCGTCCTCTGAGAAATTATTGAATTTATATAGTGACGCCGGTTGGAGCAATTATACTAAGCATATGGATATGCTTATAAAATCCTATGAGAAATCACTTTATATTCTAACCGCATGGGACGAGGATAAATTAATAGGATCGATTAGAGTTGTAGGTGACGGACATTCAATTATATATATTCAGGATATCCTTGTTATGGGTGAATACCGGCATATGGGGATAGGAACAAGATTATTATCTGAGGTTATGAATAAGTTCAGACATGTTTATCAAAAAGTATTATTGACGGAAAAAGATTCTAAGGCGTCGGAGTTTTATGAAAAGATGGGTTTCAGTAGTTCTGAGAAATATGGATGTGTTTCATATGTTATTTTTAATGCATAGTAAAACCTATTAACGAAAATATATTTCATAAGAAAATTTATATTAAAGGAGAGTAAGATGGAGAATATAAACCTGGATAAGTGTTTTGGATGTGGAAAGGATAATCCTATTGGACTAAAACTTGATATTACATATGTTGAAAACAAATCACATATTGAGTTTGAGGTGGGTCCCTATCATTGCGGATACCCTGGGCTGATGCATGGCGGTCTGATTGGTATGCTTTTTGATGAGGCTATGTTTTATGCTATTAAGAAAGTGGGTATCGTTACAGTCACGGTATCCATGACCGTAGATTATATTAGTCCCGGTCTGGAAGGACATCTGCTTATTTGTGAGTCTGAAATCGAAAAACAGGAAGGCAGAAGGATTGATGTAATAGCGGAAATAAAGGATGCGGATGGCGGCAAGCTTATTGCTAAGGCAAAGGGAAGATTCCTTGAGGTTGATTTGAATAAGGTGATAAGCAAATAGCTTTAGGCAGTGCAGGTTTGAAAAGGAGGAAGTACCAATGAAGAAGAGATTAAAGGAGTACTTAACTTACTTAGAAGGACTTGATTATGAGAACATGACCGAAAATGATAGGAAGAATCTGAAGGCGGAAATGCTTAACCAGATAAGCTTTTTTCAGCATGAAAGACTGGTTCATTTAATCGTTACCATAACATTTGCCATCATGTCAATAATTGCGGTGTTCGGCTTTTCAGCATGGCCTGAGCTAACAGCGTTAATTATAACGGCATTATTACTTGCACTATTGATTCCATATATATTCCATTATTACTATTTAGAGAATGGAGTACAAAAGCTATATAAATATTATGATAAATGTAGATAATTAAGCAATATTTTGGAGGTGTTCATATGAGCATATTTAAGAAAAATCAACTAAAAGATTATCAATTTGCAAATTATGAATCGGCCTACAGCAGAAATAAAAGAAGGAGAAAAGCTACTGCAATATTATTATCGTGTTGCATATTATCAGGAATTATAGCCGGAGGAAGTGTGTATCTTAAGCTAACTAAGGAGATCGATGAGCTGAAATATCTGATATCGTCTCAATCCGAGAGCGATATAATAACCGAATACAGCGGATTAACAATTGAAAATGTGTTGCTGTCGGGTGACGGTTCAGCTGTTACAAAGATTGCAAAGAAGGTAGGACCTTCTATAGTCGGAATAAGAATGGTGACACAAAGTCCGAGGAATTGGTATTATGGTGATGCGATGTCCCAATCTAAGCATGAAGGCTCCGGTATAATTATCGACAGTAAAGGATACATAATGACTAATTACCATGTTGTTCAGTACGCCGATCCTAAGAATTCCAATAGTAAGAATACAACGCTTGAGGTGTTTCTCTCTGATGGTAACCAAGCAATGGCAAAGTTTATTGGCGGTGATCAGAGAAGCGATCTGGCAGTAATAAAAATAGATATGAAAGATTTACCTCAAGTAGAATTAGGAGACTCCGATGCTCTTGAGGTGGGAGAACTCGCCGTAGCTATTGGAAATCCCTTAGGACTGGAATTTCAGGGTTCGGTTACAGTGGGAGTAATCAGTGCTCTTAACAGAACCATAAGCATTGATGACAGAACTATGAATCTAATTCAGACCGATGCGGCTATTAATCCGGGTAACAGTGGCGGTGCTCTACTCAATTCCAAGGGTGAGGTCATAGGCATAAATACCGCAAAGGTATCGTTATCCGGTGTAGAAGGTCTTGGTTTTGCAATTCCTATTAATGAGGCAAAACCGATTATAGATCAGCTTATTATGTTCGGATATGTTAAGGGAAGACCTTTTATTGGTATAAGCGGAAGAGAGATAACTGAAACGATTTCTTATATGTATGACATACCTGTTGGCATTTATATTATGGAAGTAATATCAGGCAGCGGAGCTGAAAAAGCCGGTATTCGTGAAGGTGATATCCTCGTGTCATTAGATGGCGCAGAGGTTCGTACTATGAAGGACATAGATATCATCAAGGAAAAATATAAGGCCGGAGATACTGTGGAGGTTGTATTGGTAAGAAACGGGAAAAAGCTTTATCTTTCCCTAACTTTTACAGAAGAACGGTAGGAGCAAGAGTTAGCTGTTATTACAATATAAGCAAGTATAACTTGATTCAGAACTAACGTTCTGATAAAATGTAAATAATTGAATAATCAGTAAATATATATTAAAGTAGGGGGAGAACATTATGCTAGAGATACCTGAGAGCTACAATCTGGCAAAGCAACTAAACAATACGATTGTAGGCAAAACCATAAGTTATGTAATTGCAAATCAATCACCAGGCCTCGGCAACGGAGTATTACAGGACATCCTCTATTTATCCGGCATTCATCCTAAGAGAAAGATGGTCGATGTATCTGAAGATGAATATAACAAGCTGTTCGATGTCTTAAAGAGCACGCTTAGAGATATGGCAGAACAAGGGGGGAGAGACACAGAGAAGGATCTGTTCGGAAACCCGGGTGGATATAAAACATATCTCAGTAAAAACACGGCATTTACTCCTTGTGTGAAGTGCGGATATGAACTACACAAGGGTAATTATATGGGTGGAACCATATATTACTGTGAACATTGTCAAAAATAAATAACATTATAATACATAGTAAAGATTTGGAGGCTATAATATGAAGATTTCTTATATTATAAAGATGTGCATCTATGGAATATTGGTTCTTTTTGGTCTGGTATTTGTTGTTGCCGGAATAACTAACTTAAAGTATGGGGTGTTCCCATCTGTTGTGTCGATAATCAGCGGATTGATTTTTTCCTTCTTAAGCCTTTATCATTTAATTACTCAATATAAGCTTATGAAATGTAATGACGAGAACGAATATTAAAGCTAATTATAATTAACTAGGAGGTCGCAATGGGTTTCACTGAAGTTTTTGATTATATTATTCTTGTATTAGGTGTGGCAATAATTATATATGGTCTGGTCGTATTGATAAAACAGAAGCCTTCTCTTACTTTGGATTATAACTGGGAGAAGGTTAAGGATGAAGATATTAAGAAATTTACTGCGGCATATGGAATATCTATCAGCATAATGGGTTTATTTATGACCTTGTTGGCAATATCCAGAATTTTTATTGAGGGCAAATACAGGGGATTTATATTTATATTGTATTTTATAGCTTATTTTATATTTATGTTTATAACTAAGAGAATTCGCATAAGATATACGAATAGTGATTGATATGAATATGCCATTATAGCTTATTCCTTTGTCCGGTGTGAGAGGAGTGTATTATGTATAAGCATATAATCTGGGATTTCGACGGAACGCTTTTTGACTCATATCCAATAATGGTAAAGGCGGCCATAACCGCCTTAGAGGAACAAGGCATTTATGAATCCTATGATAAGATAATGAGTTTGATAAAAATATCATTTACAAATTTGTATGACTATTTTAATGAAACTTATTATATAGGCGATACATTAATCTCTAACTTTGAAAAGTACAGGAAGGAGCTTGAAGCCGATGAAATAAAACCTTTTCCATATGTAGTCGATGTATGTCGAAGGGTTTATGAAAGTAATCGCTTCAATCATCTTTACACCCACAGAGGAAAGTCATCAATAGATTATCTTAAAAAATATGATATGCTTAAATACTTTACTGGGCTTATCACCAGGGAGAGCAATTTTAAACGAAAGCCTGACCCTGAAGCGCTTACGTGGCTTAAACAGGAATATAACATCAATGAAAATGAAGCCCTGATGGTGGGTGATAGGGATATAGATATAATGGCCGCAAAGAATGCCGGAATCGAAGGATGCTATTATAAAAGCTATCCATTATATGATAGTAAATACGCAAAATATACGATTACTGACTACACCCTGCTTATTGATTTACTGGAATTGCAGTAAGGTACATATATAATGATAGCTGGTATTGAATTTACAAGCTATATCCGGAGCCTATAAGTAATTGAAATTGCAGTAGGAAATAAT
>JAAYTK010000035.1 GCA_012523775.1 Clostridiales bacterium
GTATAACTGAGACCTACCGCGCACCTCATGACCTTCGGTCATTCAGTCGCGTAGGTTTCGCCATCATGAAGTATAACTGAGACCTGCCGCGCACCTCATGACCTTCGGTCATTCAGTCGCGTAGGCTTCGCCATCATGAAGTATAACTGAGACCTGCCGCGCACCTCATGACCTTCGGTCATTCAGTCGCGTAGGCTTCGCCTATACAAGAAGAGGCTAGGACACACTCCTGAAAGCAAGCTTTCATCGTGTATCCTAACCTCTTCTTGTGCAGGTCTCAGTTTTTTCGCGCAAAAAAGTCCCAACCCACAGCGCATACGTCTGCAAATTAGAACCTTTGAAAGTGCGCCTTCAGGGGCTCGAACCCTGGACGCCCTGATTAAGAGTCAGGTGCTCTACCAACTGAGCTAAAGGCACTTATTTTTAAACGCAAATGTTATTATAAGGGATGGTATGGTTTTTTGCAAGTACTTTTTTAAATTATTTTGTTTTTTTACTTAATGCAGGACGGTTTTGTCCTGCATTAAGTAAAATTATTATTATTTAAGTGCATCCAGCTTTTCTTTTAATACATTTTTTGCCACAACTCCCACGACGGTATCAACTGCTTCTCCGTTCTTAAGAATAATAAAGGTGGGAATTGACATGACACGATACTGTCTTGCAGTATCAGGATTGTCATCAACATTCAGTTTTCCGATTTTTACGGTTCCCTCGTATTCTTTAGCAAGCTCATCTATGATAGGAGCCATCATCTTACAAGGTCCACACCAATCTGCATAAAAGTCAACCAGTACGGGCTTGTCCGATTCCAGTGCCTCCTTCTTAAAATTAGCATCAGTGAATTTAAACGCCATATTTTTCCTCCGTTCTGTTCAGCAGGGACGATTTCTCATCCCCATTCTAAAATGTTATTGTATAGTATCTGTACATACAAGTTATATTATGTGATTTAATATTATGTGATGATATTAAAAATGTCAACTTTTAATATCATCAGTCATATTAATGCTGTTCGGCATACTGATATTACCTGCGTCTCCTTTTATACGAACCGTTTAATATTCCCTCCACCTCATCCCATGATCTCTTTAGCTGCATGATTTTTCTGTTAAGCTTATAATTACTTCCTGTTGCCTTCGCAATCTTATACTTCAATTTCTTGCTCATAATTATCCTGTTTTATCCCTTACTTTTTAATATATTCTATTAATATTATATTCGTATTATAACGGCCGGCTCATATGAATCATTTAATTTACCTGAAATATAAACATTGTGCTTTTGATGTTTTATGATTATAATATTAATAGTAAATGCTCCATGTGTTATATAACTTTATACGTATATTAAAAAGAAAGAAGGGTATTCATATGCTGGAGCAATTAAAGCGAGAGGTTTTTGTGGCAAATCAGCTTTTAGCCAGGAATCGGCTCTCTTCATTTATTTGGGGAAACGTCTCCGGAATTGACAGAAAGCATGGTTTGATTGTTTTTAAACCCTCGGGGATGACAATTTCCGATCTCTCTCCAGAAGATATGGTTGTTGTTAACCTTGATGGAAAACGAGTGGAAGGAAAGCATTTACCATCCTCGGATACCCTTACCCATATTGAATTATATCGCTCCTTTCCAAAAATAAATGGAATTGCTCACTCCCATGCCAGATGGTCAACAATTTTTGCCCAGATGGGGCTTGGGATTCCGGCTCTTGGCACTACCCATGCCGATTATTTTCATGGGGAGATTCCATGTACGAGAAAATTAAGGGCATATGAAATACGTGGTGAATACGAAAAGGAGACAGGCTCTGTTATTGTAGAGCGTTTTATAAAAGGAAAGATAAGCCCCGATGAAATGCCCGGCGTATTAGTTTGTAATCACGGCCCTTATACCTGGGGAAGCAGTCCTATTGAGGCCGTTAATATTTCCGTTGTTATGGAGGAAGTGGCATTTATGGCATGGCATTGTATGGCTCTGCCTGACCGATATCTTGTTCCAATGCAAAAGGATCTGCTTGAGCGTCACTACAGAAGAAAAAGACTCGGCAATGCAGATTCCATTGTTTCGATAGACAGAGACACCTCTCCATATGAGTAGGACTAATCATTTTTGTAATTATATTGTATCTATGGAGGTTTATATGAAAAAGCTAATCCTATCTGTCCTGTGCACTACATGCTTAATCATATCCGGTCTTTCGGCCACAGCATCCGCCGGAAGCTATGTGAAGACTGATTCATGGCCTGAGGGACCCAAAGTATATGCAGAAGCCGCTATCGTTATGGAGGCCTCGACAGGTTTAATTCTATATGAAAAAAATATACATGAAACATATTATCCTGCCAGTATAACAAAGATTCTGTCTGCATTACTGGTTATCGAAAATACTTCTCCCGGAGAGGTGGTCACCTTTTCTAGGGATTCGGTATTTAATATTGAACGTGACAGCACTCATATCGGAATCGATGTGGGCGAACAGCTTACCGTTCAGCAGTGCCTCCATGGCATACTATTGGAATCGGCCAATGAAGTTACCTATGCTGCGGCTGAGCATGTGGCGGGAAGCATCCCTTCCTTTTCGGAAATGATGAATGAAAAGGCAAAAAGTCTGGGAGCTCTTAACTCTAATTTCGTAAACCCTCACGGACTTCCTGATGACAATCATTATACCTCGGCATATGACATGGCCTTAATCACCCGGGAAGCCATGAAGAATGAAACCTTCAGACGGATTACCGGCACAAGAACATATCAGATTCCGCCTACTAATAAACAAAAGGAAACCCGATACCTTAGAAATCATCATAAATTTATACTCAAGAATGATTTGTCTTATGAGGGAACAATAGGCGGTAAAACCGGATATACCAGCAAGGCTAAATATACCCTTGTTACCGTTGCAAGGCGTGGGGATCTGGAGCTTATTTGTGTTATATTAAAGGTTGATACCAGTGCCCATCAATATGAAGATACCAGGAAGTTATTGGATTTTGGATTCGATAATTTCTCAATATATCCCATAAACGAATTGGAAAAACCCAAAATTCAATTGGAATCACCCTTCTTTACCCGTTATAATTCTTTGCTGGATTATTCTAATACTTCCATAAAGACGGATGAAAAGGGCTATCTTGTGCTTCCTAATACAGCCTCCTTTAGTGATGCCAAAAAGGAAGTCTCCTTCTATCCGGTATCCGAGATAAAAGAAGGCCGTAATGTCATAGGTACTATTTCATACACCTATGACGGAATGTACGTAGGGGGTGCAGATATTCTGTATGATAATATAGAAACACCGGGTCTTACCCATGCCCTGAACAAGAAAAAACCCTCGCCGTCAGATGCCCCGTCCGTTATTGATACGGAACCTGAAAGCTCGGGTGGAGATTTCCGTCCTGTCATTATAGGATTAATAGTCGGTGTATTTGTATTGGTTATTGGTCTTTATTTTGTACTGGTTGAGAGACCAAGGCTAAAACGCAGGAACGCTTACTATGAAAAACGTGCAAAGCGAAAGCAGCTTTATTCCGACGATACTTTTCTGGATTTATGATAATAGAAATTATTCACCGTAGCTGTCGAATAATTTGGTAATTTCGTCGGCAGTAAGAGTCGCATTTGGATCATCGTATAGCGGTGAGATTTCAGATGCGGCTTTTTCTTTGTCATCATTACCTTCGTTTATAATTGCATCTAAAAGCTTGTTCATATTCTCCCGGCTATAATTAACAGATATATTGAGGGCTTTCTTCTGCCCGTCTATAGTCATATTTTGAAGCTGAATAATCTGTTTTAACATATCGTATAATGCCTTTATATCTTCCTGCACTTTATTGTCACTTTTCTTAAGTGCAGCATAGGTGGCTTTTTGAATGTTTAAAAGCTCTGTAAATCTGCTGTCCCACTTTTCAGCCTCCAACCTCTGCCCTTCATCCGACAACAAATCATTCTTTTTGTTGCTGCTTGCTATATATTCTAAAGCTGCGTCTAAAAACAAATATCCCGTTAATATAACCACAATACCTATTCCTATAATACTTAATAAATGTGGCTGTGGTTCATTAAGTAGATAAGCCTCTCCCAATATCGCTATCAGAAAGCTTGCCCCAAATAGTAAAACACCTGCTTTTCTTTTCATACTGCGCTCCTATCAGATTATTTTAAATATATTCAGCGTATTTGTACACTTATATATGTTTATCGACAGGATAAGAGAATATATTAACGGATACAAAAAGGACGCTTCTAAACATATAGTAAAGAAGCATCCTATAATTTCAGCGTGCCTAGCGGGATTCGAACCCACGGCCTTCCGCTTAGGAGGCGGACGCTCTATCCTGCTGAGCTACAGGCACTTAGCACAACACGTTAATTCTACTATTTCCTTCTTTCTAAGTCAAGGGCCTGTAAACCATAATTTTAAAAAGCCAGCCTTCCCTGCATCCAAATATTTCCTTTAAATCTTCTGCCGGGTAACGGCTCTCCCAGTAAATCCTCTTTATTAATACATAGGCGGAAGGAAATATCATTACATACAACGTCTAAATCATATATCTCCTCTCCCGTATATGAATTCGTAATTAATTTACTGTCTGTAATGGTGGCTATTATACTGTAATTGTCCGATTCGGATCCAAAGGGAATAAAGCAGGTGTCTACTATGGAGTAGATATCCTCCTTTTTGGCTCTTCTTGATACCATAGCATAGGTATCAATATCTTCTATTGTCAGGCTGTCTATTGCTTCCTGATTTCCTTTTTTTGCTTCGGCAATAAGATTACTTCTGTTTATATTCTTAGCCCTAAGATTTTTGACCTGAACCTCGTCCTTTTCTATGGGTAGTAAGGTTCTTCCTTCCAATGACAGCGCTGCCAAAGTTATCGGCATATGATGATTCATCTTTTCATTCCGAATCCTTCTCTCCAAATAATCGGCAACATTTTGAAGATAAAAGATTAAGGAGACTCCTAAGCGATAATCGTCGCACATACCGGTATAAGCCTCGGTATCCACGCGCTTATTTATGGCAACCTCCTCTCTGGCATTGGTTCCGTCGCCTAATAAAAAAGGGAAATAATTATCTAAATGAAAATAATCGTTATGGTCATACTCTCCTCGAAGAGTTATACCAAAATCCGGTCCAAATTTCATGGACATCTCTGTTAAGCTATTTTGATGATTTATTTGAACTGTTTTTCTATTTGAAGCCTTCTCTATAACAAGATCAATCAGCTTATTTAGCTCTGTTCTGTTATTAATATTACTAAATCCTATAGCCCTTAAATAACTATGCATATACTCACCTGCTTTTCTGTTACTGTTAACTTTTCTTTTGAGTTCCTTCTATATATCTATTCATGTGTTATTATATATATCATACTTTATTATAATCTGCAAGGAAGATTCTATGGTAAATAAAAATGATAAAAATGAAGTATATACATTTTATTTTAGCGATTAGAATTAGTCCATAATAGTATCCATAATAAAGAGTGTAAGCTCCTTAGTCAAGTCCTTTTCAATCCATTCGGAGGGCTTCTCCCCATTTGCCAACTGAATTATTCTTATCACCGGTCTCGTAGGACATTTTGGATTTTGTCTTAAGACAATTCCTATCTCGTTATCATTGGTTATTACCAGTGCTCCTATAGGATATGCGGCAACAGAAGCTACAAATGCCTTAACAACCTCCAAATCAAATTTAACCCCGGCTTGACTTACGATAAGATCAATTGCATCATGTACCTTCATCTTAGGCACCAAATTGCCATATACCCTGCTGTCAAATTCATCACATATGGCGGCTATTCTGCTTCCTATTTTAATTTTTTCGCCCTTTAGACGGAAGGGATAGCCGGTGCCGTCCATTCTTTCATGATGACTGATAATAATATCCTTTGATGTTGGGGTCAGCCATTCCATTTTTTCAACAGCCGAATAACCGTATATTATGTGCTTCTTTATCTCATTCTGTTCTTTTTCTGAACACTCATCCATAATGAGATCGCTGTAATCCATTGTAATATATGTAAAACCTATATCATGAAGAAGACATCCTATGGCTATTTCTCTTACCTTTTTCCTCGGAATCTTCATTTTGAGCGCCAAAATAACCGATAATGCACAGACATTCAGTGAATGCGAATATGTCCCTTCGCTTTTATTCCTTATGCTGGAAATATTATATATGACCTCCGGCTCCCTCATAATATCATATATGATTTCGTCGGCTATGGTAATAATTTCCTCCAGCTCATTATCGGTATGATATGAGTATTTCGTTAAAATTTCTCTGACAGCCTCCTGACACTGGTCCTTTATCTGAAGCTCAAGACTGTCGGTCAGACTTACGCCCTGTGCAATCTCATCTTCAACATATATAAATTCTATGTTTAGCTCCTTCAGGCGACTGATATATTCTTTCTTAACAACCGTTCCTGTCTTCATTAATACTGAGTTGCTGTCATTCAATATGTCCTTTGCTAATAGCTCATGTCCCTTTATAGAATCGACAGAAATAATTCTCATATTTTTTCCTTTCAACAACTTATGTACCTATAGACTCTAATTACTCCATAAAAGTGTTATAATTTATGGCTTGATCTAATGCGCTCCTTTCATCTGATGACAGCTCCAGAAAGGATTCTCCCTTAATTATTTCCTTTAAATAAGTATAACATCCTTCCCTGCTACTATGAACAGAGTTTAAAATAAAGCCGTCATTATTTTGATCCAGAAGAGCAAGCACGAAGCTTAATTTACCGCCCATTTCCATAAATGCGTCATATTTAACAATGCCTATTTTCTGTATCGTTGTTAATAAACTCTCGTTAATTTTATCGATTTTATTATGTATGCTTATATTATCGTTGATTAGATTGTCAATTTCTGTAAATCTTTTTAGAATAGTTTCTTCAAGGTTTTTTCCCTTAGCACCTTTCATGAATTTTTGATATTTTTTGCTTAAAATTCGTTGCTTTATCATAAGTACAATAACAATTATCAAAAGTAAAAGAGATAACGCGGCTAATCCAATAATAATATATTCTGTGTTTTGTTCAATTAATTCTATCAGGTTCATTTTATCCTCCGTTGTACTTAATTTTTCTAAGCAAGCATATTAAAAAGATCCATAATTCTTTCTAAATCCTCGTTTGAATAATATTCTATCTCTATTTTGCCCTTATTCTTTTGCTTTCTGTTAATTGACACCTTGGTTCCGATAATATTTTTCAGCTTTTCCTCCAGGTCACGATAGATGTAATCATTATCGTCTGCCACCGCCGGTTTCTTGGTAGGCTTTCCTTTAAGCATTTGCTTAACCAGCTTCTCTGTATCTCTTACGCTGAGTTTTTTGTCAATTATCTTACAGGCTGTTTCGTACTGAAAATTTTTATCCTCTAAAGAAAGTAAAGCTCTGGCATGACCTCCTGTCAATAACTCGTCAGTTAACATCTGTTGCACTCTTTCATCCAGCTTTAATAATCTCAATGAATTCGTTATTGTTACTCTGCTTTTAGATACCTTATCAGCGAGTTCCTCCTGAGTTAACTGATACTCCTTTATAAGTCTTTGATAAGCTTGGGCTTCCTCTATAGGATTCAAGTCTTCTCTCTGTATGTTTTCTATTAGGGCAACTTCTATAGTCTCTTGTGGTGTATAATCCTTTATAATAACCGGAATTTCTTTTAAACCGGCAATCCTGGCTGCTCTCCATCTTCTTTCCCCGGCTATTATTTCATAATACTTATCTCTTTTTTGAACAATCAGTGGTTGAATAATGCCATATTGTTTTATAGAATCGGAAAGCTCCTTAAGAGCCTCCTCGTCAAAGTTTTTTCTTGGCTGAGATTTATTTGGTTCTATTTCATGAACAGGTAATAATGTTTCACGTGAAACATTTTCTATTACTTCCACCGCCTCGGTAATCCGCTCCGGAATCATGACGTCCAGTCCTTTTCCCAAACCTCTTTTAACTGCAGACATATTCTCCTCCCTTGTTAATCTCTTCTTCTATATTTTATTTCGCCAATCGCATTCTTTTCATATTGTTCGGCTTCATCATTTTCTATTACCTCGTTAGCCAGCTGTCTGTATCCTTCTGCTCCTGCGGATTTAGAGTCATACAGATTAATTGGCAGTCCGTGACTCGGAGCCTCTGCCAGCCTTACATTTCTGGGAATAATGGTCTTATAGATATTCTGCCTCAGATTTTCTTTAACATTTTCTACGACCTGTAAGGAAAGATTGGTTCGAGCATCAAACATAGTAAATACTACTCCCTCAATCTCTAATCCCGGATTAAGTCTCTTTTTAACAAGGTTTATAGTATGTATTAATTGTGTCAGGCCTTCCAGGGCATAGAATTCACATTGAATAGGAACAAGAACGGTATCCGCGGTGGTCATTGCGTTAACCGTAAGTGTATTAAGTGATGGTGGACAATCTATTATGATATAATCATAATCATCCTTTATTTCATCCACATGACCTCTTAATATGTATTCTCTGTTTTGAATTCCTATCAATTCGATTTCGGCACCTGCTAAATTAACATTTGAGGGTAGGATGTCCAGATTATCAATATCGCTTTCGATTAAACACTCTTGTAATGTGCATTTGCCAATCATCATTTGATATATTGTTCTTTCAAGCTTGTTCTTATTGACTCCCAGGCCGCTTGTGGTATTCCCTTGTGGATCAATATCTATCACAAGAACTCTTCTGTTCCTCTCAGCCAAACAAGCCGATAGATTTATGGCTGTCGTTGTTTTACCAACGCCTCCCTTTTGATTGGCTATTGCAATAACTCTTGCCATACTAATGCTGTCCTCCCATAAGATTTTATTAAAACATATGCTTAAGTGATACTATTAATAATTATATCATTATTGAAAATATATATCTACACTCAAATAAAAATTATATAATATCTATCTATATTTTCTCAAAAAAA
>JAAYTK010000036.1 GCA_012523775.1 Clostridiales bacterium
CCCTTGAAGACGACAAGGTAGATAGGACAGAGGTGGAAGTGTGGTAACACATGTAGCTGACTGTTACTAATAGGTCGAGGGCTTGACCTAAATAGGTTTGATATAGTGGATGATTTTCTGTGTGTAGTTATTTGTCAATAAATAAAATGAATTAATTTCATTCATTTTATTTAATTAATAAACAGAAATTCAGTAACAGGCTTTCTGTTTTTTTGAATATATAATTATAATCCTCGATAGCTCAATGGTAGAGCACACGGCTGTTAACCGTGGGGTTGTAGGTTCGAGCCCTACTCGGGGAGTTGTTTTATGATAAGTGGCAGTAAAAATAAAATACGGCGACATAGCCAAGCGGTAAGGCACGGGTCTGCAACACCCTGATCACCAGTTCAAATCTGGTTGTCGCCTTGATGAAGCAGATGTATCATGCGAAGTGATGCATCTGCTATTTTCTTATGCATAAGGTATAGAGTTGTATGGTTCAAGCGGAATATTCAAGCATAATGACGTGAAGGACCAGGCGCATAGTGCTCCTTCTGCTATAGCAGAAGTTCTGTCTGCCACATTGTGTCTAATACATGTGTTATCTATATAATAAGTGAATGCAAAATAAGCGATTTGCTTGTCTTACCCTATAGCATAAGGTAAAATAGTACTGTTATTTCATATAATCATTATTAATCAACGAGTTTAAGCTAGAGGGGTTTTGCATATGAACGACATGAAAGAAAGATTTAGTCTTAAGTCAAACATATTAATTGGGGCATTATTATTTGGATTGTTTTTTGGAGCAGGGAATCTGATATTTCCTGTTCATATGGGGCAGCTAGCCGGGGAGAATACCCTAAAAGCAACGATAGGATTCTTACTAACCGGAGTAGGGCTCCCCTTGTTAGGAGTTATTTCATCTGCACTTTCTCAAAGTGAAAGTCTATATGATATGGCAAGGCCTGTTAGTAGGATATATTCAATTCTATTTACATGTATGTTATATTTAACAATTGGACCATTGTTTGCTATTCCCAGAACTGCTACTGTTGCCTTTGAAGTGGGCTTGAATCCCTTTATCGATAAGGAGCATCTTCAGATTACATTACCCAAAGTGTTGAAAGAGGGCGTGGTTGTCAGTAAAATAATTGATTTTGCTCATAAATACCTACCGGGATTTGATTATGGATTTGGCTGGATTCTACCGGCATTAGTCGGATGTATAATAGGGACTATTATATGGAGAGTAAGAGTCAAGAGCAATTAATTTTGTAAATTATAATATTATAAAAGATGCAAACGGCAATATTTTAAATGATGGTGATACCGTTACGATAATAAAGGATCTTAAATTAAAAGGTAATTCATCAATTAAAAGAGGTACAACAGTTAAGAACATAAGACTAATTTATGAACCGAGTGATGGTGTGCATAATATTGACTGTAAAATAGACGGCTTTGGAGCAATGCTATTAAAATCCAGTGTTGTTAAGAAAATATAATAAAAGACCGTCTAACCCTTTTAAGAGGAATACTGAGGTAACAGAGATGACTCAAAAAGCAACAAATCCAATAACAAAATTAGACTATCCGGACCCTGATGTCATTCGCGTGAATGATACCTATTATATGGCCAGCACTACGATGCACTTTATGCCCGGATGTGAGATTTTACGTTCCTATGATTTGGTCAACTGGGAGTTTGCGGGATATGTGTATGACACCTTAGATTCCACACCCGGGCAGCGATTAGAGGGAGAAGCCAATATCTATGGTAAAGGTATGTGGGCGCCTTCTTTAAGATATCACAAGGGGACATTCTATGTATGCTTTAGTGCTAATGATACTAAAAGAACATATTTATATTCTTCTAAGTCTATAACCGGTCCATGGGAAAAGCGGTTCATAGAAGGGTTTTATCATGATTGCTCTTTATTGTTTGATGACGATAACCGTGTGTATATAGCGTATGGGAATAAAACCATTTACTTAACAGAGCTGGAAGCGGATTTATCGAAACCAAAAGAAAGGGGCCTTCATAGGATAGTAGTTGTAGATGAAGGGCATCCCGGACTGGGATATGAGGGGTCCCATATATATAAGATTAATGGTAAATATTATATTTTCCTTATACACTCTGCCCGTAATGAGTGGAAGCGAATACAGGCTTGCTTTGTAGCCGATTCTCTTCAGGGCGAATTCGTGGGTGGAGATGCTTTAAACGATGATATGGGATATTTTAACTCGGGAATAGCACAGGGTGGAATAGTCGATACTCCGGATGGTTTATGGTATGGAATGTTGTTTCAGGACCGCACGGCCCTTGGTCGTGTTCCCGTACTTGTTCCTGTGAGTTGGAAAGATGATTTTCCGGTGTTTGGTATTGATGGCAAGGTTCCTTGCCAGATTGAAGTAAAAAGTACCAAGCCGGGATATACTTATGAAGCATTGGTGGGTAGCGATGATTTTAAGGGACCATTAAAGAATTACTGGCAATGGAATCATGAACCAAATCATGAGTTTTGTACAATGGATAATGAGAAAGGCTGCTATCGAATAATAACCAATAAGATCTGCAAAGAAATTACTCAAGCGGTTAACACCTTAACACAGCGCATGATTTATCCATCTTGTGAGGCGATAATTACGGTAGATGGAAGCCGATTTAAAGATGGTGACTATGCAGGACTTTGCGCTTTGCTTGGATGTTATGGATGGATAGGCATTACGAGAGAGAATGGTCAATATTATGTTAGCATGCAGGCAAAGAAGGCAAAGGATAACTCCTTCGATGGAATATCAAAGGAATCGGAAGGAAAGGAGTATGCTAAAGTATTAATTTCCGACTCCATAATTACTTTGAAACTAAAAGTTGACTTTACGAATCAAATAGATATAGCTGAATTTTATTATTTAAAAGACAGTGAATGGGTAAAGATTGGAATCGATCATAAGTTGGTATTTAAAATGGACCATTTTGTTGGAACACGATTTGCCCTATTTTACTATGCCACAAAAGAAATCGGTGGCATATCGGAGTTTTATGACTTTATATATAGACATTAATTCTTATCGTTTGTAATATTACCGTCTCCACTTACAGGGATGCTATCTCCCAGATAAGTTGGTTCAGGCTTTACGATAACGTATAAGAAGTCTTTGATTCTTGCCAGTATCTCTCTGATATCACGGGAGCGTTGTCCCGAATACTCGCGGGGGTTTGAGGCAACACCATACGCTTCAAGCCCCAGCTTGTCTGCCACATATAGGGCTCTGTAAAGATGGTATTTTTGTGTAACAATTATTATTTTCTTGGCTTGAAATATATCTCTTGCTCTATAAATGCTCTCATAGGTTGAAAACCCTGCGTGATCCATAAATACATGTGATGATAATACGCCCTCATTCACAGCATAGTCTTTCATAACATTTACTTCATCATAATGCTTTCGGCCATGGTCTCCGCTCATTAATATACGATCCGAAGCACCTGCTTTATAGAGATTTATACCAAAATTCAAGCGGTCTTCAAGCATAAAAGTAGGTCTGTCTCCCCATACCCCTGCCCCCAGTACGAGAATACAATCAACCTCATCGAGATTAGAAGCCTGCTCGAGTGAAATAATTCTTTTTTTTGAGGTTGATATAATGTAGCCGTTTATGCTAAGAACGGTAATAATACCCAGAATGCCGAGTATTATAAATATCATAAAAACGCGTAAGATTTTCTTTTTAAGGTGCATTTTATCATCCTTTGCTTTCGTGTTATATTATGAAATCACATGCATTTAATATAGCATAAGAGTTTATAAAAATAAAGCCACATAATTTGTAGCCAAAATATCAAGAAATATATAGCTATCCTATGATATATTATAATTACGGTACCGAACAAATGAAGGAGGTTAGCATGAGTAAAGTAGAGCTTTTATCAGATGCATTGGATTATATTGAGAGAAATATCTGTGAGGATATAACGGCAGATGATGTGGCTAAGGCATGCTATTGTTCAAAATCCTACCTTCAGAAAATATTCAGATATTTAAATTACGGCAGTATAAAAGATTATATCATTAAGCGAAGACTTAC
>JAAYTK010000037.1 GCA_012523775.1 Clostridiales bacterium
AACCTCACCCACCTAATCGCCTTATCAAGTTTCTGTTCGTAGGCTCGAGAACTTTGCTACACCACTTCCTTCATCCATGTCATTACTGACACCAACTTGTGGTTCGCTACACTTGGCGGTAAATACCCGTGGCTAGACTTTCACTAGCTAGATTAGTGCCATGCCTGGCACACAAAAGTAGGCAGAGGGTGGTTTCCGATTAATCAGAAACCACCCTCTGCTTTACACTATGTCTGCATTTATTTATCTTATGGCATCAATCATCCGCTTAACATATTCCGTCACAGGCTTTACACAATCCTTACCGTACTGACCGATTATCTCTACGATAGCACTTCCGATTATTACACCGTCTGAAATATCAGCCATGGTCTTTGCCTGCTCGGGGGTCGATATACCAAACCCAATCGCACATGGGATATCCTTAATATCCTTGACCTTCCTAATCATGCTTTCTGCATCAAGCTCAAGTCTACTTCTGACACCGGTTACTCCCAGAGAGGACACGCAATAGATAAAGCCCTCTGCTTCCCTCGCTATACGTTCAATCCGCGCCTTTGAGGTGGGTGCTATCATGGATATATATACTACTCCATGTTTCTCACAATATGGCTTTATCTCATCTCTTTCCTCAAAGGGCACATCCGGTACAATAACCGCATCTACGCCAACCTGTTTGCAGGTTCTCATGAAATCATCTGTCCCATAGGAAAATACCGGGTTGACATAAGTCATTAACGCAATCGGAACATCTACTTCCTTCCTTATCCTCTTTACCAGCTCGAATATTTGGTCCGTTGTGGTTCCCTCCGCCAGGGCCCGAACATCGGCGGCCTGTATGGTCGGACCTTCCGCCGCAGGATCAGAGAACGGGATTCCCAACTCTATTAAATCCGCCCCTGCCTTTGCCATCTGCATAACCAGTTCCTCTGTTACCTCTATGGAAGGATCTCCTGCAGTAATAAACGGAATAAATGCTTTACCCCCGGAAAAAGCTTTTTCAATTCTATTCATAGATTTCTTCCCCCTTATACCTAGCTATTGCGGCTACATCCTTGTCCCCTCTGCCGGATATGTTTATAACCATGATTTTATCCTGTCCCATCGTCGGAGCAAGCTTAATAGCATGGGCTACGGCATGGGCACTTTCTATTGCCGGAATAATTCCTTCTGTTCTTGACAGATATTCAAATGCTTCCACTGCCTCCTCATCCGTAACAGGAACATACTCTGCTCTCTTAATATCCTTAAGATATGAATGCTCCGGACCAATACCCGGATAATCGAGTCCGGCTGATATTGAGTAAACCGGTGCTATCTGTCCATATTTATCCTGACAGAAATAAGACTTCATCCCATGAAATATTCCAACCTTTCCTTTTGTCATGGTAGCAGCATTCATGTCTGTATCTACTCCATGTCCTGCTGCCTCGCATCCAATCAGTCTAACCTCAGGATGAGCTACAAACTCATGGAAGATTCCTATTGCATTACTGCCTCCTCCTACGCATGCTAATACCACATCAGGCAGTCTTCCCTCCGCTAAAAGAATCTGTTCCTTAACTTCCTTCCCTATGATGCTTTGAAAATCTCGCACCATCTCAGGAAACGGAAATGGTCCCACAGCCGATCCTATTACATAATGAGTATCCTCGATTCTTTTAGTCCACTCCTTAAAGGTTTCATTTACGGCATCCTTTAATGTCTGAGTACCGGAAGTAACCTCATGTACCGTAGATCCTAACAGCTTCATTCTATATACATTCAGTGCCTGTCTCTTTGTGTCCTCCTTACCCATGAATATCTCACATTCAAGACCCAAAAGAGCTGCTGCCGTAGCTGTCGCCACGCCGTGCTGACCCGCACCTGTCTCCGCTATTACTCTGGTTTTACCCATTTTTTTTGCCAATAACACCTGACCTAATACATTGTTGATTTTATGAGAGCCGGTATGATTTAAATCCTCTCTTTTTAAATAAATTCTGGCTCCTTTGAGATTCTTGGTCATGTTATCAGCATAATATAACTCGGATGGTCTTCCGGCGTATTTAGCCAAAAGGGCATTAAGCTCATCAACAAAATCCTTGTCATTCTTATAATGGTTATACGCCTCCTCAAGCTCAATTATTGAATTCATCAATACCTCCGGTATATATTGCCCTCCGAACACTCCATATCTTCCCTTTTTCATGACATCCTCCAATTCCTATAGCTTCTTATATTTTTGATTATTTCTCCTATCTTTTCCGCATCCTTTATACCTACTCTCTCTACTCCGCTGCTGATATCTACGCAATATGGGTTAAGCTGTTTAATCGCCTGTATAACATTATCATTATTAAGGCCTCCCGCCAGGAAGAACGGCTTCTTTGGCTTCTCCACCATCGACCAGTCAAAGGCCTCTCCGCTTCCTCCGTATAAATCCTTATGATAGGTATCAAACAGCAGAAAATCACAATATTCCTCATGGCTTTGTTGAGTAGACTTTTCATTCTTTACTCTGATGGCTTTTATTATAGGATTAGGTATTTCTCGCTTTAGCTCCCTGATATAATCTTCATCTTCCTCTCCATGGAGCTGGACTAGATCTATGATTCCTGCTCTGCATAGCCTGATAATCCGGTTAATATCATCGTTGACAAAGACTCCGACCGCGGAAATCCTTGAATCGAGCCTTTGTTTAAGCGCCTTTGCTTTGATATCATCCACCTGTCTTCTGCTCTTTGCAAATACAAAGCCAATATAATCCGGTAAATAACAGTTTACAGCATCAATATCCTCCGGTCTGGTTAAGCCACATATCTTAATTCTCATTATATACCGTCTCCGTTTTGTTACTATTGATTAAAGCACTCATTAGCTCCTTCTTGTTCTCGCTTCGCATAAAAGCTTCACCTATGAGCACCGCATCGACACCGGCTGACTGTAACGCCAGAATATCCTCCCTTGAACGAATGCCACTCTCGGCTACATAGATAATATCTCTCGGTACCATCTGCCTTAGCCTGATGCTGTTTTCTATATCCACCTCAAATGTCTGAAGATTTCGGTTGTTAACACCTATGATTCTTGCCTCAGCCTCCATTGCTATTTCAATTTCCTTAGCCGTATGGGCTTCTACTAAAGCAGACATACCTAATTCGTCACATATTTTAATATATTTCTTTAACCTATCGGTGTCCAGAAGTGCACATATGAGCAGCACCGCATCGGCACCGATAAGTTTGGATTCGTATATTTGATATTCATCAAGAATGAAATCTTTTCGAAGAACCGGAATATCCACCGCTCTGCTTATCTCATTCAGATATCTGTCGCTCCCCTGAAAGAATTCCGGTTCTGTCAGAACAGAAATCGCACTGGCTCCGCCCTGCACATATTCTCTTGCTATATCCATATATGGAAAGTCCTGTGCTATCACTCCCTTGGAGGGAGATGCCTTCTTAACTTCGCAGATAAAGTGCAGTCCTCCGTGATCGGAACCTGGGCTTCTCAATGCCTGTTCAAATGAAAATGCAGGACGTCCGTTGAACTTCTTTAATGAAGCTCCGAAATACAGCTTATCCTTTAGCATCTCCAGGATCTGTCTTTCCTTTGCTTTTGTCACCCGATTAATCGTTGCTTCCGCAATTTTGTCCAGTATCATATTGCACCTCCTAAGCATTAGACAATCTGATAAAGCTGTTCAGCTTTTCCATCGCCTTGCCGCTGTCTATCGTCTGCTGTGCCATCCTCACACATTCCCTTAAGGTTATGTTGTTATAGGTCATATATAGGCAGATAGCCGAGTTTAGTAATACTATGTTTCGCTTTGGTCCCTTCTCACCCGACAAGATGTCTAAAGCGATATTGGCATTCATAGCTGGATCTCCACCTATAAGCTCCTCCCGCTTACAATAGTCAAAGCCGAACTGATGTGGGTCCAGGAAGAAGCTGTTTATTCGGCCTTCATTCACCTCACATACCGTGGTCTTGGCACTGAGGGATATTTCATCCAGACCATCATGTCCATACACTACCATGGCTCGCTTTACACCTAGATTTGCCAGAACTCTAGCCATGGGCTCCACTAAATTTTCATCATATACACCCAAGAGCTGCAGATTGGCATTGGCAGGGCTTGACAGAGGACCAAGAATATTAAATACGGTCCGTACCCCCAGCTCCTTTCGTACGGGAGCCGCATACTTCATAGAGGAATGATACATCGGGGCATATAAGAAGCAGATACCTATTTCACGCAGAATCTGTTCGCTTCTATCTACGGGAATATCAATTTTTACCCCAAGAGCTTCTAGGACATCCGCGCTGCCACATTTGCTGGACACACTGCGGTTTCCGTGCTTTGCCACCGGTATCCCCGCCGCAGATATGACGATGGAGGACACTGTCGAGACATTGAATGTATTCGCCTCGTCACCTCCGGTACCTACAATATCCAGTACATCTCCCTCATGAGCCAGCTTTAATCCATATCTTCTCATGACCATCGCACAGGCAGTTATTTCATCTATGGTTTCGCCCTTCATACGAAGCGCTGTGATGAAGGATGCTATCTGCGCATTGGTGGTTTTGCCACCCATAATCTCATCCATCACATCTTTCGCCTCATCCAGCGATAAATTCTCTCTGTTTAACAGCTTATATATGGCTTTCTTTATCATAATTTTTCCCCTTTCATATTGATAAGAAGTTTTTCATGATAACCTCTCCAAGCGGTGTCAATATGGATTCCGGATGGAATTGGACACCGTATATCTCATACTCACGGTGTTTTACCGCCATAATCTCTCCCTCATCGTCCTCGGCAATTACCAGAAGATCATCCGGCAGAGACTCTCTCTCTCCGATTAGGGAATGATATCTTGCCGCCTGGATAATTGGTGGTAATCCGTGAAACAGTCTGGCACCATTGGCTATGTGTATATTACTCTTTTTTCCGTGAATGATTCTTTTGGCATGCTTTATAGTCCCTCCAAATGCCTCACAGATTACCTGATGACCCAAACATACTCCCAATATCGGAACTTCTCCCTTAAGCTCCTTGACTACACTCTTACATACACCTGCATTCTTGGGATAACCGGGACCGGGAGATAGTATGATATGCTGTGGTTTTAATTTCTTTATCATATCGATTGTCATTTCATTATTTCGTATTACTTTGATATCCGCTCCGAGACCTCCGGCCAGTTGAACAAGGTTATATGAAAAACTGTCATAATTATCGATTAAAAGCACCATATCGGTATCCTCCTATTCTAATTCATGGGCCTTTTCCAATGCTTCCATTAGAGCGCTGGCCTTATATCCTGTTTCCTCATATTCCCGTTCCGGAATGCTGTCTGCCACAATACCCGCACCGGCCTGAATATATACCCTATCCTGCTTCTTTACAGCCATTCGGATAGCAATACAGGTGTCCATATTTCCGGTAAAATCGATATATCCTATGGCTCCTCCATATATGCCACGGGGCGTCCTCTCCAATTCCTCAATTATTTCGCAGGCACGGATTTTAGGTGCTCCTGATAGTGTCCCTGCGGGAAGTAAGGCTTCTATGGCATCGAACGCATCCTTTCCTTTCTTCAGTCTTCCTTCCACCTCAGAGGTAATGTGCATGACTCTTGAGTATTTCTGTATCTTCATATAGTCAGTCACCTTTACGCTTCCATACTCTGATACCTTTCCGATATCGTTTCTTCCAAGGTCAACCAACATATTATGCTCCGACAGTTCTTTCTCATCTTCCAAAAGCTCCTTGGCAAGGGCTTCATCCTCCTCTCGGCTGGCACCTCTTGGCTTTGAGCCCGCAATAGGGAAGGTGATAAGCTTTCCGTCCTTTAGACGTACCATGGTCTCCGGAGATGAGCATATAAGCTCCATATCCCCGCTTTTTAGAAATACCATATAGGGGGATGGGTTTGTGGTGCGTAGCACACGATACGCATTTAACAGGCTATCCCTGTATTGCGTTTCAAACCGCCTTGAAATTACCGCCTGAAACACATCACCGTCAATGATATATTCCTTTGTCTTTTCCACCATACCGCAATATTCTTCCTTGCTGATATTACATCTGAAGCTTGGTTTCTCCTTAGCATTCTTTCCGGACAAGGACATCGGTTCTGATATAAGCTTTTCTAATGCCTCTAGATTAGACACCGCCTGTTCATAGTTCTTCTCGAGCTTATCCGTCTTTATGCTCACGATAAGAATTATCTTCTGCTTCAGATGATCATAAGCAATCACCTTGTCAAAAAGCATCATATCAAAGGTGGCAAAGTCACTTTCCTTAAGCTTTAGTACCGATTCTGTATAACCTATCATTTCATAAGAAAAATATCCTACGAAACCTCCTATAAACGGCGGCATATTTGGAAGCTTCGGTGCCTTGTACTCTGACAGAACAGACCTTAAATAACTGTATGGGTTATGATTGTCTGTCATTGTGGTTTCTTTATTGTCAATTATTATTTTTTTGTTCTTACAAGTAATCTGAGTGACCGGATCGAACCCGATAAAGGAATATCTTCCCCATTTTTCACCACCCTCGATGCTTTCAAGAAGAAAATATTTCATGCTGAAAACCGAAATTCTCCTAAGTATCGAAATCGGAGTCACTATGTCAGCATAGATCTCTTTACAGATTGGTATAAAGCTATATTCTTTTGCCAATTGCTTTATTTCCTGATAGGTTGGAGTTATCATTTTCTTTCCCTTTATTTCACTGATGGATGAAATTCCTTTCTTTAATTATTTTTTAGGGTACAAAAAAAGCCCTTGCCCCTGCTATTGCAGGGACAAAAGCTTATACTTCTGCGGTGCCACCCTAATTGCCGTATATAATACGACCACTCATCATGCATACCATCATATGCACCCTTCTGATAACGGACAGGTTCCCGTAAGCGCCTACTCTCTACTGTGATTTCAGGCTTCCCTCGCAAGTCCATTCAGAAAAAACTCTGTAACCGCATTCCCACCAACCAGCGGTTCTCTGTATACATCGTATAATTCCTACTTCTCTTGCTCATCGGTTTAAATAATATATTATAGCGGATTATATCAGGTGACATACCCCTTTGTCAACATAATTTGTAAAATATATGTCTGATATATTAATTGTATTACTAAATTCCACCTTACCCCTTTTTCACAGTAACAGCAACCTTAAATGTCTTTGTTTTTCCGCTATAAAGAGTAACCGTTACCTTAATATCAACTTTTCCGGACTTCTTAGCTGTGATTATACCTGAACTATCCACAGTTGCAATCTTTTTATTTCCTGATTCATAGGTAACCTTTACTGCGCCTATAGCACTGCCGGACGTCTTGTCCTTAAGATCTTTAACCCGCTCCAATGTCTTGGGTAAATTAATCTCTATAGTTGCTTTACTTTTACTCTTTGACCCCAGAGTCAAAGTAGCCTTTTTCGGCGTTACACTGATTTGTTTTCTTAAGGATGTTATCGCACCGGCATCTGCCTTCTTTGGAAGGAGTACATATTCTGAGCAGTGGATAATATTTATTGTGATATAGCCCTCGCTGTCTACCACATAGTTGGAGCTGTATGGTAATGTATCAAGCTTACCTGTTTCAGAATTATAGTAATACAGATATAGCTTGTCTCCTTCTTTATATCCCATATCACCCACATACATTCTTACACTTGCCTGTGCAGGTAAATCACCCTTGTGTCCGAAGGATATAACCAGGCTGTTTTGATTTTTCTTTTCTGTTTCTAATTCCAGCAGCTCTGATAAATCCTTATTATCGACTGCTTTTTCAATGCTAAGCGAAATGTCCAGTTCGGATATCTCCCTATCCATAGCTGCCATTTCACTGCCGTTAAAACTCCACGAATACCTTTCTCTGCCGTCTTCATCCTTAACGGAAATATTGATATCTGTCTCTGTATCCTTGACTACATTAAGCAAATCAGGATCTATCATTATACGGTTATCTTCTTCCGTACCGTTTTGTGTTATATTTACATTAACATCTGTTATTTCATCTTTAAGTATTTTATCCATAAGCTCTTCGGTATTAATCGAAGTGGTTATCCGTCTCGTACTATTCGATACCTTAGCTTCCAGCTCAATTATAGAACCTGCAGGTGTTGGAACTACAGTCGGAACAGGTGTTGGAGCGGGTGCTGATGAGCCTCCCCCTGAAGACGGTGGCGTAGACGGTGTTATTTTTCTAAATGTAACGTTTATGGTTTGATTAGCCGTTACATTCGTGAATGTATAACTACTTCTCGCGCCTATATTTACGTCGTTCACCTTAACAGAATCCACTCTATATCCTGTTGCCGGTACTATGGTAAATGTTTGACTTCCGTTGGCACCTACCAATACTTCACCACTGGGCACTATGGTACCATTATCTCCGGCATTCGCTGTGATAATATATGTATCTCCATATATTACGAAGGTTTTTATTACTGTTCCTCCATAATTGCCCATACCGGTTATATAGACGGATGCCGTACCGGGATTAATATTGTTCTTATAGGTAACCTTATAATCGGTACCTTCTATTAATGGAGTCGAACCTTTAATTCCCACAACACCGGGTCTTATTTCACTGCCTGTATAATATATATCGTCTGTATCTAAAGTAAACCAGTCATCCCTTAAGCCGGTAGAAAGCTTACCCATGCTGTTTATTCCGTAGTTGCTGTCATTCATTTCAAACTTTGAAATATCATGTTCTGTCAGTGTATAGCCTGTAGCAGGCTTAATAACCTGATCACCGATGGGATAATAATATTCAAAGGTTTCTGAGTACTCAACTATTGATACTTTTATTGTAGGAATATCTTCTGATAAGCTGCCACCTACAGTTATATACGATTTATTTACTTTACCAGGAGGAAAATAATATATATCAACTAGCGCCACATCGTTATCACCGGAAATTGACGCTCCTCCGGATATAGTTGTATCGCCCTCATAGAGACATAAACCGGCTCCAAACGTCGCCATATTGCTGTAAATACTACCGCCGGAGATGTTCAGGGCCCCGTTTTGGCTAAATATACCGCCTCCCAAAGTAGCCTTGTTATTATGAATGCTTCCTCCTGATATATT
Source organism: Clostridiales bacterium (assembly GCA_012523775.1). Classification (GTDB taxonomy): domain Bacteria; phylum Bacillota; class Clostridia; order Lachnospirales; family Lachnospiraceae; genus Mobilitalea. Next base: position 9,099 of record JAAYTK010000037.1, read on the forward strand.
AATTGTACCGAAATCGTTGCATATACCTCCTCCTTCATTATAATAATCATCAGTAATTTCATTATATCTGATGCTTCCCCCAAGGATATCGATATGACCCATGTTTTCATTATATATTCCTGCCCCACGGTAATTTGTCTTATTATTCTGAATAACTCCACCATTCATAAGGATGCTTCCCATATTTCGTATGCCTCCTGCAATGTAGTTACCCGAATGATTCTCTTCTAAAACTATACCGTTATTTAGAATGAGATTACCTCCATTTATTATTATAGGTCCCGTCGCCATTCCTTCCTCTATATAGCCACTGATAGTTAATTGGGCTATTTCAGGTTGATTATTAAGCTCACTTTGACCTAATTCCAATTGGCCGAATACTATAAACATAGTATCAGAATATTCAGAATTACGTGAAATAGTATATGGCATATCTTCATTTATAAGCTTTATAGAGCCAAAAATCATCAGCGGGCCATCTATTTCAATATCGGAGCAAAGATGAATAACTCCAACGCCTCCATTATTCCCAATCTCAAATAATGCTCTTGCCAATGTGGCAAATGGCGATGTCTTTGAACCCGTATTGTCATCGTTACCTTCGGCATCTACATAATATTCAACACTTTCTCCAAGATATTCTAAGGCTCCGTTTAGATTTATTCTGTAGTCTTCTACATCAAGTAAAAACTTGCTATAATTATTTGATAGGATAATATCGTTGCCCTTAAGAATCTGTCTCCCGGGTATATATCTGTTTGTTGTAAGTAGGATGTTTTCACTACTTGATAAGTCTGAATCTATATCTATACTTGAGAAGGCACCAAGCATTACTTTATTGGTCTTATCACCCTTCATTGGTATGGAGGCATCCTCGGACATATGCATTGTTCCTGCATTATATACAGCTACTCCATCATCCGAACTATTATTCTCAATATCACCACCTCTCATTATGAAGGTGGCCTCTAATCCATAATCCGAACCATTATTTACTGCTCCGGCACTTTCCCCGTAACAATCAATAATTTTGCCTCCCTCCATAATAAAGGTACCTGTGTTATTGACTCCACCGTAATATCTTCCTTGACAATTGGCAATAACGCCACCATACATATAGAAGATTCCACGATTTTCAATGCCTCCTGTATCAGAACCGGATTCACTGCCGGATAACCATACTCCGGGATATAGCCTTAACTCACCACGGTTTTCGATAATTGTTTCACCATATCCGTCTCCAATAATAAGTTTCTGTTCATCGTTGTCCCCCTCTTCCATACTGCCAAGAGAAAGACATCCATTATCTGAAATAATAAACATATCGTAATAACTACCAGTACTTGATATTGTATATGTTTCCGAGCTGTCATTTATAATAGTGATATCATCATAGATAACAATAGGACCACTATATTCAGGTATGTCAATATCTGATCGTATATTGATAATACCGACTCCTAACATACTCTCTATTTTTTCTATGGCATCCGGCAATGTTGTAAATGGTTTGTCTTTAGTACCGTCACTATCACCCATATAATCTGCATTTACATAATATACAGGTCTCTCACCGTTAAATTTAATAATTCCCTGTTCTGTTATTATAAATTCTCTGTCCGAAAATATAAAGTTAGAGTGGTAATTCTTAACAGCATTCTCATCACCGGCAAGTATTCCGTCCCCATTTCTATAATAATTCCTGTATACAAGTATCTGATTACCCTCGCTTAACTCAAGGTCATTTTTCAGATAGATAGGATAATAATCCCCACCCTCTGACGCAAGATATATCCCATTACTGTCTTCGTCTCCTATAGGTATAATAGGATTTTGTGACATATTAAGTTCAGAAAAATTCATGATACTATATCTATTATCTCTAATGATTCCTCCTGATAAATTCAAAACCCCTCGATTCCAAATGCCACCGCCTGTCAAACCTTTAAAGTTCTCGATAGTACCCCCCGACATGTTTAGTGTCCCATGATTTACAATTGCGTTAAAACTGACATCCTCAGAAGCAGCACTTATAGATCCTGATAGGAAATTTACTGTTCCATTGTTATTCTTTATAGCTGTGTTATTAGCAAGTATTGAAGCGCCCTCTATATTTGTAACAGAATTATCATTAAGTATTATGGTATGTTCAATACCCGTTTCTTGTATAAATAAGCCATGATTTAAATTCAACTCACCAAAATAAACATTTATAATGTATGGCAGATATATGCCATCATTCCTAATAATTAACTCTCCGGTTGTTTGTTCTGTATCTCCTAATGTTAATTTACCCTCATTCACTACAAATAGACATTCACCAGACCCATCTATCATTTTACTCTCAATGATTCTATCATTACCATCCGTCTTAACAGTAATATCGGAGCATATGATTATCAGCTCTTCCACATCAATATCCGATGTTAGTATTATTGTGCCGGGTGCCGCACCTATTTTTTCCAGTGCACCCTCGATAGTACGCAGAGGTTGTTCGCTGGTGGTACCGATCGCGTTGTCATCTCCATCCTTATGTATATAATATACATTCCCTTCGCCGATATATTTCGTATAGCCGTTGTTATCTATTCCATAATTAGTATCATATATTCTAAACTTTGAAATAACATTTTCAGTTAGTGGTGAGCCAGCTAATATTTTTATCCCTTCTTTATAACTATCGAGATCTATGGTTAATTCTTCTATATTATTTAATAATCCGCTTACATTAATATAAGAATCATAATCATCAAGAATAATATCGGGTACTCCTTCATCTCCCGATATTAAGGCATTACCACTTAAAGCAATCGGAACGGTCGTAGATATAACACTACCGCTATTGCCTGTTATTTCACCGGCTGACATCGAAAAGCTAAATTCGGAGGTGCCATATTCTATAGTAATTACAGAAGATACCGTATTACCGCTTATAACCCCACCGGTCATGTTAAAGTCACCGTCATACACATAAACTATTTCTTGTGCCTCATTATCAATAATATCCCCTCCGCTTAAGTTAAACTCTCCATAGTGCATTATTTTTATTATATGAGATGATGATTTATTATTACTTATGATTCCCCCTGTCATATTAAAGACTCCGGTGTTATAAATAATATAATCACCCTCATTTCCTGTTATAAAGCCATCGTTCATAGTGACAGTTCCGATGTTAGTAAAACAATAGCCGGAGTTATTGCTAATAGTACCTCCATACATAGTCATTTCACTCTCGTTATATATTGCTGATCCATCGCCTTCACAGGTGTTTTCTGAGATTATACCATCATATATAGTTAAGTCCTGCTTGGAATATATTCCTCCGCCGTTCCAACCACTATAATTGGATGAGATGGTGCCTCCATGCATATCCATCAATCCCCTATTAAATATTCCTCCACCTCTTTGATTACATGAATTACCAGTAATGACGCCACCATCAATTATCAATATACCATCATTATAAATACCCCCTCCTTCACCGATCTCATAACTACTGAAGGTATTATCATTGTTAGCTATAGTAGAATAATCTTTCACAGTTAAAGCTCCATAAACATTAAAAAGGGCCCTATTAACCTCTATATTACGGCCATCAAAAACCAATTCTGTATCCGATGATCCCTCAATGGTCAAATTTGCATTATAGCCTACATCAATTAAACTGCCACTAGCGAAGTCTCTTGATATTGTAATGGCACTAGGAGTTACAGTGGATGCCACTGAAATACTTATATTAAATGGACCTCTGCCCGGGTAACTGAATTCAACCGTATATGTCTCAGTTGTATCTCCCAGCATAATAATGTTATAGTTTCCCGGATCATTATTGAATATATAATCGGCAGCTTCATTAAGCGTAGCATAAGGCTCATCATAAGTACCACTATTGCCTTCAGCAGCGTCAGACCCTCCTACATATATCTCTTCTATCGCTCCGCCTGTCCCCATATAGCCTGAACCGTCATCAGCATATGCATTATTATGAAGCATGCCTAATATCATGCAAATACACATAAGGACAGCCAGCCCCTTCATCCTCTTTAATCGCAACATTTTATAATACCCTCCTTAACAAAATAATCAGTAATCTCCTATTTATCGACTTAAAGTTTTATTATATGGGTATTATAGCAGTTATA
>JAAYTK010000038.1 GCA_012523775.1 Clostridiales bacterium
ATTTCTACCATGCTGGAAGGTAAAATTGCCGGTGTGCAAATTACCTCGGATGGCCAACCGGGTGCTGATCCTACCGTACGTATCCGTGGTATTGGTTCTTTTGGCAGGCTTTTATGTCTGGTATCTGAACAGGGATAAATTCGGGGCAAGTTCTCAGGAAGAGAGCGGTACAAATTCCAATAGCGATTTGGTTATTGACACCATGGATCCGGAGCTTGTAAATAAGATTCATTTTAAGAATGAGAAAGCGGATATGACTTTCGTACTTGAAGATGACACCTGGGTATACACAGAGGATAAGCTTCGCCCCATAAAACAGAATTATGTTCAGAATATGATTAGTCTGGTGGATGAGATAAAGGCTGACAGATTGGTGAATGAAAAGCCGGAGGATATTAAGCAGTTTGGTCTGGAAACACCATTCGCATATATAGAGGCGTATCAGTCTGACGGAAAACGGGTAGCCATATCCATAGGAAATAAGGTAACCGGTGGACAGGGTTATTATGCCATGGTGGAGGGAAGAGAACCGGTGTATATATTCCCCACAATCTATGGAACCTATCTGTCATACAGTGATGCCAATATGACTCAGGTTGAGCATGGTCCCAACATCGAGTCCAATGACATATACCATCTTGAGGTTTTACAGAAGGATGGAGATGACTTTGAGCTTATCTATGACCCGGATTCGGTATATCATATAGCCGGTACTCCCTTTCTATCATGGGCAATACTTAAACCTTATGAGGAGGTATATTCAGCAGAAAGCTCGAAGGTATCCGATCTCCTTGCCAACTACAGCAACTTTAACTTCTTATCCTGTATAGAGTATGATTCAAAGGATTTTGCCGGGTATGGACTTGAGGAGCCCAGGGCTTCCGTATTTATCGAATACTATGAGCAGTATACCGAGGAACTGGATGAGCCTGAGACAGATCCCGATACCGGAGAGGAGATAACCACAAGGACAGTTACAGAAGAAAAAAGCTTCAGGCTGTTTATTGGAGATACGGATGATAATGGTGATTACTATGTCAGAAAGGACGGGGATAATGCCGTCTACACTATGAATGATACCATTGTGGATAAGATGCTTAACATTGATACATTCAGTATTCTGAGTACCTTTGTAAACATATATAATATAGAAACGGTCAATAAAATCGATATTGAGATTGAGGGTAAGCCCTATTCTATGGAAATAACGAAAAAAACAGTAACAAATGAGGAAGGTGAAGAGGAGGAAGAGAAGACCTATTACTATAATGGTGATGTGGTCGAGGAGGATGTATTCAAGAAAGTATATCAGGCTATGATAGGAGCAAAGCTTGATTCACAGTTGAATAAAGAGGTCTCGGTAGACGGACTTGAGCCTGTTCTCACATTGTCTTACCATGTAGAAGGAATATCCGAACCCTTTACAACCAGTTATTATCCATATGACGAAAGCTTCTATCTTATAGATTCGGGTCAAACCATCCGTTTTGTAGCCGACAGAAGAAAAATTGACAAAATTATAGATGCGATTAAGGAATTTAAGTACGAAGATTAATTCAGAAAAGTAAATATTAGGCGATACAAGATTTATAGCATTTATTAAACTTGTACGAATAATTGGCACAGTGATATAATATATTAGCATATGGGATAATCAAGCTGATAGTCCAAAAGCCCAGGGCCGGAGGAGGGAAACCATGAATATGAAGAAAAAGCTGATAATCATAGCCGTATGTATAGTAATTATTATTGCTGTGCTTATTGCCAATGTTATTCGGCGATTAAAATCCGAGGAAGAGGACGGACCCGAGGAGGATACCGTTAAGGAAAATGTCATAACGATAGGTGAGGCATACCGTCTATTAAGCTATCTCGAGTATGATAAAGCAGGCAGAGAAGCCTTAAAGCAGGAGATTAGGTATGCCCATAAGGATATGTCAGACTGGTACGACAGCTATGTAAATGCCGTTCTGAAAATGGGTCTGATTGAGGCTGATATAACTGTTTCCCCTAATGAGGCTTTAACCATAGGACAAGGTAAGGCCCTAACCGATAAGCTTATCACAAAAGATCCCCGTCTTCAGGAGGTATACACAGGTATTTCATTCGATTTTATCAATGCAGATGATGAAATGCTGATACCACAGTTTTTGGAATTGTATCAGGCAATTCTTAAGATTATTCCTGAGGATGAGCGTAAGGTTAAGGATGAAATTCATTTTGTCCTTGACAGGGAAATCAACGATGACGGGAAGGACCGCATAGTAACGGATCTGGGCAGATATTATTATGACAACTCCAGAGATTATGGGAAGTTTCTTAGCGATACATCCGACGAATCCTATATTAGGTTATCCGGTGATGAGTTTCTTAGGAGATTCAATAATAAAGGAATAGAAGCATTAATCTGTGGAAATGAAATAGTGTATATCAGTAAAATACATCGGGATACCATAGTTATTAGTAATGTATGGATTAAGGAAGGCAGGGGAGTCTCCGTTGATGCCTATATTAACGGAGTCCATAAGGAGCTTCAGACGCAGTTTAAGCTGTCACAGGAGATAGAGAAGGTAGTAGGAGATATCTCTGTTCAGAATGAAAGGGTCGTAGGAATAAGCGTGAAGCCGGATACGATTAAGGGTAAGGTGCTGCTGTCCGGTGAAGATTTTATAGAGATAGAGGGGTATGGAAGGATACCTCTTGAGGAAGATTACAGAATATATAAAATATATGGTGAGCTGTTAATGGAGCGAACCAACAGCATATTGGTCGGTTATGATACGACTGACTTTGTGGTGTCACAGGGAAGGATTAGTGCCGCCTTAATAAGAGAAAGCATTAAGGCTGAAAATATCAGGGTGCTTATTCATACCACAGGCTTTAAGGATATTTACCATGACAGGATTGAGCTGGGTGCCACGACCGATTATACCGTCAGGGTTGGGGAGGATGAGACTCTCTATACCGCCAATGAAACCATAACCCTGCAGCCGGGAGACAATATGCTCTCTGCCGGAAGGGTAATTATAGAGCCTACGTCCGATGAAGGAAAAATAAAGTTATTATCCATTGAACGCTCCACAGGTGTTCCAAGATATAGGGGAAGGATAGAGCTGACTCAGAATGATAAGGGTATAATAATTGTAAATGAACTTCCCCTGGAGGAATATCTATATGCGGTAATTCCGAGTGAAATGCCCACCTATTATGGACTGGAGCCTTTAAAGGTTCAGGCGATATGTGCCAGAAGCTATGCCTACCGTCATCTCATAGCCAACAGCCTGAGTGGGTATGGAGCCCATGTGGACGACAGCGTAGCCTATCAGGTATACAATAACATAGAGGAGAATGAGGATTCAATTCTTGCGGTAAAGGATACCTATGGCAAGGTTGTGGAATATGACGGGGAAGTAATAACGGCATATTATTTCTCCACCTCCTGTGGCCATACAACGGGTGTCGAGCATGTATGGGCTAACGGTATGGCTACACCATATCTAACAGGCAGACTTCTTAGTGTGGAAGAAGACAGTGAGGATGTGCTGTCCGAGCAAAGAAAGAATCTATATAGTGACCTGACGAAGGAGGATAATTTCAGAAGCTTTATCCTGGATCAGAAATATAATACCTATGACAGCGATTTTGGCTGGTATCGTTGGTATGTCACGATAGAGACGGCGGATATAAAGAATAATATAGATGCAAAACTTGGCGGAAGATACCGTGCCAATCCCGAGCTCATAAAGACTCTTGTAAGCGGTAAACCCTTGGATAAGAACGCGGTATATGAGAGCATTCCGGTGGAAACCGTCGGAGATATTGTTGATATATTCGTGAGAACCCGGGGAACCGGAGGAATAATATATGAGCTTATAATACAGGGAAGCGAAAGGACAATAATGGTTCAGACTGAATATAATATCAGAGTGCTTCTATCTCCATCCAAGGATACCGTTTATCGTCAGGATGAAGAGGGAGTGGATAACCTAAGCTTACTGCCCAGTGCATTCTTCTTCATAGACCCGAATGTTGAGGAGGGGAAGCTTGAAAGTATCTCCATTACCGGAGGCGGTTACGGCCACGGCGTCGGAATGAGCCAGAACGGAGTAAAATCCCTGTCAGACGCAGGGAGAAAACACGAGGATATAATAAAGTATTTCTATATGGGTACGGATATTGGATTTATATATGAATAACATCACTCTTTACTGTAGATTTGCTTAATCTTCTCAATTAAATCTTTGTTTTGAAACAGAAGATTGATTTCTGCCCCTATGAACAGGATATACATGCAAAAATACATCCAAAGCATGAATAACACGATGGTTGTAAGGCTTCCGTACATCGAGGCATAATTGGAATAATGGTCTATATAATATGAGAAGGCATAGGAAAAGCCCATCCATCCGGCCGCACATACCAAAGCACCGGGTAGTTCCTTAGCCATCCTGGTCTTTCTGTTGGGAATGACAATATATATAATCAGGAAGAATACCAATAGTATGACAAGACCGACTATTGTCCGTACGCTGATAATTAATAGAGCCAAATCCTGCAATACGGGAAAGCGTGTTTCTATCCAAAGGTATAGTCTGTTACCAAAGATAAACAGAATAATTGAAGCGATAATCATAATGGCAAATACGAGTGTATAGATGGTGGAGACAATCCTCAGGAAGATGGATTTTCTGGTTTCCTGTATTTCATATACTGAATTCAGGCCTTTCATAATCGCGAGAAATCCCTTGCCTGCAGACCATAGTGCCGTTATAGCGGTAACGGAGATTAATGTTCCCGAATTCGTCTTATGATATATCTCTGTAACCACAAGGACGATCAATGAGTTAAAGGCGTTAGGAAAAATCTGTGTAACGAGCTTTAGTATCGTGCTCTCCTCCAGTGAGAAGAAGGGTACAATGCTAAGCAAAAACATTATAAAAGGAAAGAAAGAGATGATAGTAAAGAAAGCAGCCTGTGCTGAAAAGGCCGAGACATGATCATCTCTTATTTTCTTAAAGAACATATTTATTAGTCTTAATGTCGATTTTACCATACTTTGCCCCTATCATGATAATACTACATGTATGTTGACGCTAAATTGATTCATTATATTATATGTGAGACCAAAATATACTATCCTTTATAATTAATTATAATCAAGACGTTATCGAGCCTATGTCTATAGACTCCCAATACTCCGAATTGATATTGATTTCATAATTCTCTAACAGTTTATTATAATGTATCTCAAATAATGATGTCTTTTCGTTTGCTATTGCCTCTTCTATGGCGTTTTCATACCGCGTCGTGGAATTATTGTCAATCATATGAATTATATAGTATCCAAATTGAGTGGTAATCACATCGCTGTATTCTCCGTTATCAAGATTCTTACAGGCCTCCTTGTATTCATCTTCGGCGGTTTTGTCTGTTAGGATAAAACTGCGCTTATAATAGCTTGAACCCTCGACCTGTTTTAAAACCTCATCAAAATCGGCTCCGTTTTGTACCAACCGCTTTACTTCTGTTATCTTGTCATATGCCTCCTCCAGCTCGCTGTCGCTGTAAGGTGTTATCTTCCCGTCTCTGACCTCTGCGGTAGGGATATATATACATTCGGTAATATATTCTCTATATTCATCGTGATTAACGGTACTTCGTATTGCTTCCTCGTCGACCTCAAAATTATTTATAACGGATAAATAATACTTATCACCCAATGCCAGCTTATTATAGACTTTAGTAAGAATATCTTTGCTCATGCCCGTCCTTTTAAATTCGTCCTCGGACATGGAGGATATAAGCTTGTCCACATTTTCATCCGTAGTGGCAAGCTCATCGTCACTAAGAGTAAAGCCCTCTTTTTTCGCCTGACTGGAAAGAATATCATATAATATAACCCTGGTCATAATAGTATCTTTAGCCAGTTGCTTCATGGTTAAGCCCTTGTATTCGTAATCCCAGTAATCGATACCGAGGCTTTCTTTATATTTATTGTTCCAGTGCTCTCTTTCCTGTTCCATCAGATATATATCATAAAGAAAATCATCCAGAACAAGCTTGGATTTATTTATCTCTACAATGGTTTTTTTCTTACTGCATGCCGATAAGCTTAAGGGCATAATAAGCATCAAAAGCAATAATGCAGTTAAGGTTATACGCTTATTATTCATAAGAAGCCTCCGAACTGTTTGTACTTTAATTTTAAACCATTTGGGCTTATAGTCAAGCATTAAGAATTTAATGAGTTACCTAAGATTACATATCTTAATAGTAAAAAATTCTTTATACTATAGTAGAAACTCTTGATTTTTATTAATAATATGGTTATGATGATAGATAGAAGCTTTTAGATAAATATGGGATTATAGTTCAAGGATAAGGAGATTTGCGAATGATTAATTTTGAAGATGAAATCGAAAAATTCCAACCCAGTCTAGAGATTGAACAAGCAGAGGATGTAATATATAATAATGATATGACTGATATCTCCGATATTTTAAAGGAGCTATTAAAGGAGAAAAACGATACTCATTATGATGAAAGAAGTTAGGTGGGATAATAATGGTTTGCCCAAATTGCCGAAGCAATGTATCCAACAAGAGAATACGCTGTGACCGTTGCGGTCAGGACTTAGTCATATATAAAAGGATATATTATGCCTCCAACATGTATTATAATAATGGTTTGACAAGAGCAAAAGTTCGGGATTTATCGGGTGCGGTTGTTGCATTAAAGAAAAGTCTGGAGCTTAATAAGTATAATACCAATGCAAGAAATCTTTTGGGATTAATATATTTTGAGATGGGTGAAACCGTAGCTGCCTTAAGCGAGTGGGTAATTAGCAGGCATTTTAATCCTGATGATAACAATGCGGATAATTATATAAATTATATACAGGAGAACCCAACCAGATTGGATGGGCTGAACCAGGCAATAAAGAGATATAACAATGCACTGACCTTTGCCAAGCAGGGCAGTGATGACCTGGCAATAATCCAGCTAAAGAGAGTAATACAGCTCAATCCCAATTTTATACGGGCATATCATCTAATCTCCGTATTGTATATAAAGAACGGTGAGAATGAGAAGGCAAAAAAATGCTTACTTAGGGCTTCCCGTATAGATGTATCCAATACTACCACTCTTAGATACCTTAAGGCGCTGGAGCCTCAGCCTTTACAGGGAAGAGACGGGGAATCCGGTGCGGATACCGGCATGGATATCACCTCGTCCATTATGCCTGTTACCTCCTATCGTGAGGACAAGCCTAATATCATTGCCTTTGTTAATCTGATTATCGGAGTCCTGATAGGCTTGGCTGTGGCCACATTCTTGATTTTACCGTCTAAGAAGAATGATGATGTAGTGGATAATAACAATAGTTATGTTGATTATAGTGCCGGTAAGGCCGCCCTTGAAGAAAAGGAAGCTACCATAGCACAGCTTAAGGATGAGAAGGATGAGCTCGAGGAAACCGTAATTCGTCTTAGGGCGGAGCTGGAGGGAATAGTCATTCCCGAAACCAATCCAAAGCTTTATGATCCGGTATTTGAGGTAACATCTCTATACATGGATGAACTGGCTAAGGATGAGAAAGACAGAGAGTTAAAACATATAGCAGAGATGCTAAGATTAATGGATACGAGTATGTTTGAATCAGACGTCTCATACCAGCTATTAGACAGAATGAAGCAGGAAATTTATCCGGTGGTATCAAAACAGTATTACGATTCGGGACATGATTTATATGGTGACTACAAGTACGAAGAGGCATTGGAGGATCTGTTCCTGGCATATTATTATGATTCTACCAATGTGAATGCCATCTACTTTATAGGGAGAACTTACCACCGCCTACAGGATTATGATAATGCGAAGGTCTATTATGAGATGGTTATAAATGATTTTCCCGATTCAAGAAGATATCAAAATGCCCAGAATTATCTCAGCCAAATACAGGATTAACATAAACATATTGTAATGACCGATATCACATAAGATAATATTCACGGTAAGCAGATTTATAAAACTTTATAATCTGCTTACCATGATTAAGAAAGACGCTTAATGGAATTATATAATTCCAAAAGGTCTTTTTTTAATATCCATAACAGGTAAAATAATACAAATTATAACTATAAATTACAGGATTGGAGGGAAAATATCTGATGCAGGAAGGCAAAAGGTATAATAAAACAGAAAAAAGGTCGGGAAAGGAGGAGACAACCTACGAGATAAGGCAAAGATGCCTGATTATCAGACTGAATGAGGAGCTGGATCATCATAATGCTATTCAGATAAAGGATAAGGCAGACAAGCTTATAGAAAGGAATCATGTTAAGCATGTCATATTTGATTTTTCAGACTCCGGATTTATGGATAGCGCAGGAATCGGTGTAATTATGGGAAGATATAAGAAGGTTATTTTTATCGGAGGAAAGATAGCCGTAGCCTGTGTAAATTCTGCCATAGACAGAATCCTTCGCTTATCGGGGCTATATAAAATCATAGATAAATATGATTCTGTTGAAGCGGCATTAAATCATTTGAAGTAGTTATTTAAAAGGAAAGGGGACAGGTAGATAACATGGATAATACGAATAAGATGATTTTAGAGTTCGAGAGCAGGTCTCAAAATGAAAGCTTTGCACGAACCGTGGTTGCAGCCTTTGCGGCAACAATGGATCCGACTATCGAGGAACTGGCAGACATAAAGACGGCCGTATCCGAGGCTGTCACGAACAGCATAGTCCATGGATACGGTGACTGTATAGGAATGATTATAATGCGGTCCTTTATTAACGGCAATGAAATAACAGTGGAGATAGAGGATTCGGGGACAGGCATAAAGGATGTTAAAAAAGCGATGGAACCTCTTTATACTTCCAGGCCGGAGCTGGAGCGTTCGGGGATGGGATTTTCGTTTATGGAGGCATTTATGGATGATTTGGAAGTGGAGTCCGTATTCGGTGAGGGAACTTTGGTGAGAATGAAGAAGCGCATAGGCAATCAAATCATTAAAGGCTTATCGAAGCAAACCGGCTAGAATGTGGCTTTATACATAAGGTATCGAAGGGAGTGAGGTTTAATGTGGATACGCTTGAACTTATAAAGAGGTCAAGGGCAGGGGATAAGGAGGCCAGAGACCTTGTAGTCACACAGAATGTAGGCCTTGTATGGAGTATTGTCAGAAGGTTTGCCAATCGTGGCCATGAGATGGAGGATTTGTTTCAAATCGGCAGTATCGGTTTGATAAAGGCAATTGATAAGTTTGATTATTCTTATGAGGTCAAATTTTCTACCTATGCGGTTCCCATGATTACGGGAGAAATAAAACGCTTCCTAAGAGATGACGGAATGATTAAGGTCAGCAGAACTCTAAAGGAGAGTGCGGCAAAGATTAGAGCCTACAGAGAAAGCTTTGGCAATAAGCATGGGAGGGAACCCACTATTGAGGAGATAGCCAAAGAGCTTAATATAACGAAGGATGAAATACTAATGGCATTAGAGACCGGAGCAGAAGTGGAATCACTGTATAAGACGATTTATCAGGGTGACGGAAGCCCCATATATCTTATTGATAAATTAGCGGAAACAAAGGATGAAAGCGAAAATATGATAGATAAGCTTGCATTAAGAGAAATCATTGCTACCCTGGATGAAAGGGAGCAGGAAATAATCAGGCTTAGATATTTTAATGATAAAACACAGACTGATATTGCAAAGCAGCTGGGAATTTCCCAGGTTCAGGTATCCAGGATGGAGAAGAGGATTTTAAAAATCTTAAGAAATAAGCTGGGAGCATGATTATGCTTGCATTTTCCAGTATAGTTATTTTTTATTTTCACATAATAATACCAATAAATATAAAGCATCAGTAGGTTAAATACTGATGCTTTTGTATCAGCTTTTTTAGGAGTAGGAATATGAAGGTTAAGAAAATGAGATTATTTATAATCGCGACATTTCTGGTGATTATAGCCGTAGTGCTGGTCTTGTGTTTTGGTTATTATTCTGATGATAATAAAGCCAAAGTCGACGGAACATTGGTATTAAACGATACGGTAGGAAGGGTGATATTTTAGGTGGAGAAGGAAAGGAATAAAATTTCTGACGTTGTCAGAGAGAGGAATACTACTCTAAGAAATGAAAAATATAATCAGTATGTTAAGCAGGTCACTCCGACATTCAGTACCGTTAAGAACTGTGTTAAGGCTTATGTAACAGGAGGCTTTATATGTGTAATCGGTCAGGGCTTTACTAATTTCTTTTTTAACAGGTCCGGTGACATGGAGTTGGCTAAGGCTTTCACTACAATATGCCTTGTGTTCCTGTCAATACTTCTTACCGGGATTGGAGTATATCAGAAGCTGGCTAAATTCGGAGGTGCAGGGACCTTGGTTCCGATTACGGGGTTTGCCAATTCGGTGGCGGCACCCTCCGTGGAATATAAGAAGGAAGGCCAGGTATTCGGCATCGGCTGTAAGGTATTCACGATTGCCGGTCCCGTTATATTATATGGTATATTTTCATCCTGGCTGCTGGGATTAATCTATTTTATTCTAAAGCAGATAGGACTCGTATGAAACATTAGCAGATAGGAGTGTAACTATGGCTGAGAGTTATAAAGCAGTAGGAAAGCAAAGCATTAGTTTTAAGAATCCACCCTATATAATTGCGGAAGCCTCCTTGGTTGGTAAAAAGGAAGGAGAGGGTCCTCTGGGACCGTTATTCGATCAGATAATAGAGGATCCTATGTTTGGAAAAAACACCTGGGAGGAGGCAGAGAGTGAGCTGATGAAGCTGACCGCTCTGAAAGTATTGATGAAGGCGGGACTCAAGAATACGGATATCCGTTATCTTATAGGAGGGGATCTTCTCGGACAATTAATTGCCACGTCCTTCGGTATAGCAGAGCTGCAGATTCCCCTTTTTGGTGTATATGGGGCATGCTCAACCATGGGAGAAGCAATGTCTTTGGGAGCGATACTTGTGGAGGGTGGCTTCGCAGATAGGGTATTAGCCATAACCTCAAGTCATTTTGCCGGTGCGGAAAAGCAATTTAGGTTTCCCCTGGACTACGGTAATCAGAGACCATATTCAGCCTCATGGACGGTAACGGGCTCGGGTGCCGTAATTATCGCAAGCGAAAGCACCGTGAAGAAGGAGACAGGGAAGGATATTGTTATAACAGGCGTAACAAGCGGTAAAATAGTAGATTACGGTATAAAGGATTCGATGAATATGGGAGCGGCTATGGCTCCTGCGGCGTTTGAAACCATAAAGCAGAATTTCGAGGATTTTAAATTACAGCCTGATTATTATGACATGATATTTACCGGAGATTTGGGTTATGTAGGAAAGAACATTCTACTGGAACTCTTGAAGGAAAAGGGCTATGACATAACAGACAGATATACGGACTGTGGTATAGAGATATTTGATAAGGACAATCAGGATACCCATGCAGGAGGAAGCGGTTGTGGATGCTCTGCAGTTACCTTTACGGCTCACATTATCAGAAAGCTTAAGGAGGGTAAGTGGAAGAGAGTGCTGTTTGTTCCGACCGGTGCATTACTGTCTCAGGTCAGCTTTAATGAGGGAAATACTATCCCCGGAATCGCCCATGCTGTTATGGTGGAAGCAAAGTAGCATAGGAAGGAGTTAATATGGATTATATTATAGCTTTTTTGGTGGGAGGTGCCATATGTGCCCTTACTCAGATTTTACTCGATAAGACTAAGCTTATGCCCGGCAGAGTAATGGTAATACTGGTATGTACCGGGGCTGTTCTGGGAGCGATTGGCCTATATGAGCCTTTTGCAAAATGGGCAGGAGCAGGTGCCGGTGTACCACTGACCGGTTTCGGTAATACATTATTTAAAGGAGTCAAGAAGGCAGTGGACCAGGAGGGCTTTATAGGCATATTTAAGGGAGGCTTTACAGCCTCCGCCGTAGGAATATCAGCCGCACTGATATTCTCATATATTGCTTCGTGGATATTCAATCCCAAGATGAAATCTTAAGAGGACTGTTATAGGGAACTATAACAGTCCTTTATAATATCACGGAAATATCCAGAACGAATTAAAATTGTCTGTTTCATCTTCGTATTCGTCATCGGAGTCGTCATATGGTGGTGCATAGGGAGGCTCATCCTCATAGTAAATTCCTGTATGCACGTTACATTTTGAGTTAGGCAGAATATAAGGAGTATCGTCTGTAACACCCTGCTCAACTTTATTCAGGAATACAGCCTCCTTATGATTACTATGGGGACAGAATTCTGTTGCAAGAGCATTCGATTCGGTACAGACAGTGGCCTTCACATGGACATCACATTTTTCCAACGGTTCAGTACCCTTTGCAAAGTATTCAATCTGTGTGGTATCGCCACCAATATAGTGGTCGCATAATCCTTCTACTGCCAGTTTTCCTGATTTAGTACATATCTTTGCCGATACGATTGAATTAGGCATTGTAAATGATTTTTTCTCAAGTCCCTTTGCAATATGAATTCTTTCCATTATAGTCCGCCAAATAACTCGGTTAAAGGTACGCTCGGTCTGAGATCTGTTATTGTCAAAGCCTGCCCATATTGTTGCGGTATAGTAAGGAGTATAACCGCTAAACCATAAATCATTATAGTCAGAGGTGGAACCTGTTTTACCTGCAACAGGCATATCGATTTCCTGAAGCTTTAACACCTTACCTGTACCTTCGGTGACTACATCCTCCATTGCGTTGGTAAGCAACCAGGCGGTGGATTCCTTAATAACCTGTTCTTTTTTAGGTTCATTTTCAAGTAATACCTTACCGTTGGCATCCATTATCTTTGTATAAAACATCGGCTCTATATGGATACCCCTGTTGGCAATGGTTGCAAATGCCGAGGTCAATTCCAAATTAGTAACACCATCGGTAAGACCTCCCAGTGCCATAGGATAATTGAGATCTGTCACAACATCCCCATTGGGCTCCGTCCTCGATTCAACAAGAGTGGTAAAGCCCAGTTTTTTAAGATAATCATAGCCGACCCGTGGGGTCACTTCGACTAAAGTCTTAACGGTAACGATATTCATGGAATCATATATACCCTTTCGGAGGGTTGATAATCCTTCATATTTCTTCGTGGATCTCCAATTGCTTACCTCGATTTCGGTATCGGGGTAATAATAGGGTCCCGTATCATCCTGAATGCTGGCAAGGGTAAAACCTGCCGTATCCAGTGCCGGTAAATAAGTGGAGACTATCTTAAAGGTAGAGCCGGGCTGTCTTACGGTATTAGTAGCTCTGTTAAGGGTTCTGTTACCGGTTTTTTCTCCGCGGCCGCCCATTATAGCCAGAACGTGGCCTGTATACTGGTCCATGACCACGAATGAAAGCTGTGGCTGTATGGTCATGGTTACCTTTTCGCCTAAAATAGTATCGCCCGGATCTATTACGGCAGCTTTAAACTCATCTATTCTCTTTTGCATATCCTCCTTATCCTTGAACAACAGGGAGAATTTGCTGTCCTTATCATCTGCATATAAATCATCGGGGTCAGGATAATCCTTGTGAAACTCCAGTAAATCATTCTTATGATAATGTATTGTGGTTTTATCCTTGTCGTTTTTTTGTATTGAAAGAGCATAATCTAATTCCCAGAATGATATTCCGATTTCCGGGAAGAAGGATTCATCCGCAAACACATCATCGACTATTTTCTGTATAGTAGGATCCTGTGTCGTAATTATTCTTAATCCGCCGCTATATATTAGGGTCGAGGCTTGGGTCTGAGTATAACCAAGCTTCTCCTGTAAATCCTCCATAACCTGTTCAATTAATTCATCTACAAAGTAGCTGTAGTAGGAGGTGGATGCATATTCTTCATTTACCGCCTGAATTCTGGCATATACATCATCTGCAATGGCAATATTATATTCTTCCTGGGTGCACTTACCCTGTTGAAGCATCTGACGAAGGACTTCGTTCTTTCTGACTTCGTTTTTTGCGGGATTCGTGATTGGATTATGGTATACAGGAAGCTGCGCTATTGCCGCTATTACAGCGGCTTCCGATAGTGAAAGCTCCCAAACATCCTTGTTGAAGTATCTTTTAGATGCCGTCTGAACTCCATAGGTACCTGAACCCAGATTAATCGTATTAAGGTAGTATTCCAGTATCAGTTCCTTGCTCAGTTTATTTTCTAACTGAATCGCCAAATATTGTTCTTGAATCTTTCTCTCCAGACGGTCTATAAAGTTCTGTTCTCTGCCCCCGCCGAATATCTGATTTTTTAACAATTGCTGTGTTATGGTACTGGCACCCTGGTCAAATTCTCCGCCCTTGACACCCTGTACAAAGGCACGAAATATTCCTCTTACGTCAATACCGTCATGATCGTAGAAACGCTCATCCTCAATACAGACAAATGCATCCTGCACTACCTTAGGAATTTTATCTATCGTTATATACTCTCTGTTAGCATGGGCACCAACTAGGTGTTCAATAACATTACCCTCGCTGTCATAAACATAAGTGGTATATCCTCTGGGAATAACATCAATCTGTGAAATATTAGGAGCGCTGTCAATCAATCCTTTAATATAACCAAGGCCTGCATATACGCCGATAATAGCAACTACGACCGCTGCAATAATACACAGACGGAATAATGTTATCCGTAATTTAGAAGTAAGTCTTCTTGTAGTTGATTTTATATAATTTTGTTTATTTTCTATACCTTTTTTGCTGTAATCCATAATTACCTCCGGTTTGCATAAACAACATGCATAGCTTTAAAGCTAAGTAGAGTATATCAAATTATAGGCATTAAATAAAGTAGAATTTCTTTCTGAGTATATAATTAACAAATCCAGTAAATTAATACATTTGTGTAGCACTTTTTTCCTATTCGTGGCAATTAGGAATAATTTCTTATTAATTGTTGAAATTCGCAACGAATTTACTAATAATGTTCACGAATCATGTACAAATGTCGAAATATAACGAACTACAAATAAAGGTGCGTTTGAATATTCTTTATCTTGAATAATAATTAGTATATAATAACATTTGTCAGTATTTTAGGGAAAGATTTTTAAATTTCGGGGGTAATAGTATGATAAAGAGGAAATTACTGTATAGTAAGGAAGTGACATTGGATGATGACAAAAAAATACGACTCGAGTATAATATGACCGAGAGCCTCGACTCTGGCAATGAAAAACCTTATTATGGAATTCAGATTATCAAGAACTTAGAGGATAATTTCGAAATGGATGAGGTCAGGGGTATTTCATTTTCCAGAGAAAAGGTAGAAAAAGTAGCAAAAATCCTATTTGAAAATATCGTAACACCGATATCCATGGTAGAGATTGTTGATGACTTAATTACATTAGAGGTTGTATAGGTCTACTCGAAGAGGTTTACCTTGCCATCAATAGATGCAAAGTACACCTCTTTTATCTTGGTTGGAATTAGCGAGCCGTTTGAAAGATCTGCTAATTTGTTATTGAAGCTATCGAACTTGTCATTGGGTATAACAAGGCTTAAGGTGACGGTGTCTGTATAATCCGATGAAATCAGCGGTATATTCTCCTGTCCGATAAAATACTGTATTTTCCCTATCAGATTATAGTCTGTAACTATCTTAACAATAATCCCCGGTTCCTTCTTTATAATAGTGCTGTTATTTAGGCCTTCTATGGTGGCAGACTGATAGGCCTTAACGAGTCCTCCTGTGCCAAGCAATGTTCCGCCAAAGTAGCGGGTCACCACCACCACAAGATTACAGAGTTCCTTGGCCGTCAGAACATCAAGCATGGGCTTGCCTGCCGTCTGACTGGGTTCGCCGTCATCTGAAAATCTCATTATAGGATTCCTGTTTCCGATAATATAGGCATAGCAATTATGGGTTGCGTCCCAATGCTTCTTCCTGATGCCGTCAATAAATGCAATAGCCTCATCCTCGGTTTCTACAGGGCTGACATATGCTATAAACCTGGACTTCTTCATTATTATTTCACCTATACCGCCCTTATATATGGTGTTGTATGATTCCAAGCTCTTTTCCATTATCTATGTCCTCCCTTATTTTGTGCTTATTTTATTATATCAATACTCTATTTACTGTGCAAGTATACCGTAATCCAAAACATATGTTTGCGCTTTGTTATATTTATGGTATAATATTCTCATGAGATGAAATATTACGGGAGGAGGTGCTCTCTTGGATATATTTGATTATATGAGGAATGATAAATTAAAAAAGGAATCTCCTTTGGCATCGAGACTTCGCCCACTTACATTGGAGGAGGTCGTGGGTCAAAGACATATTATAGGGAAGGATAAGCTTCTATATCGTGCCATTAAGGCGGATAAAATCAGTTCAATCCTGTTTTATGGACCTCCCGGAACAGGAAAAACCACACTAGCGAAGGTTATTGCCAATACCACCAGCTCATTATTTACACAGATCAATGCCACCACATCGGGGAAGAAGGACATGGAGGCTGTGATTAATGAGGCGAAGAATAATCTTGGAATGTATGGGAAAAGAACCATTATGTTCATAGATGAGATTCATAGATTTAACAAGAGTCAGCAGGACTATCTGCTGCCTTTTGTAGAGGACGGTACGATTATACTAATCGGTGCGACCACAGAGAACCCATATTTTGAAGTTAATTCTGCTTTAATATCCAGGTCAATTATCTTTGAGTTAAAACCACTGGATAAGGAAGATATCAAGACTCTGCTTTTAAGGGCGGTTACAGATGTGGAGAGAGGATTCGGTTCTTATAAAGTAAGGCTTCATGAGGATGCCTTGGAGTTCCTGGCAGACGTGGCAAACGGTGATGCAAGGGCGGCTCTTAATGCCTTAGAGTTGGGTGTCCTTACCACAGAACGCTCAGATGATGATTATATCCATATCACCATAGAGGTTGCCTCCGAATGCATACAGAAGAGGGCTCTGAAGTATGACAAAGACGGAGATAACCA
Organism: Clostridiales bacterium; assembly: GCA_012523775.1. GTDB lineage: Bacteria > Bacillota > Clostridia > Lachnospirales > Lachnospiraceae > Mobilitalea. Next base: position 16,993 of record JAAYTK010000038.1, read on the forward strand.
TTATGATACCATATCGGCGTTTATCAAGAGTATGAGGGGCTCCGACCCTGATGCGGCGGTATATTATCTTGCCCGTATGCTATATGCCGGAGAAGAGGTGGCATTCATAGCAAGAAGAATCATGATATGTGCTGCCGAGGATGTGGGAAATGCCGATCCGAATGCCCTTATGGTGGCAGTAAGCGCTTCTTTGGCGGCAGAGCGGCTGGGAATGCCTGAGGCACAGATAGTATTATCACAGGCAGCAATATATGTTGCTTCGGCACCAAAAAGCAATTCGGCAGTCACCGCTATAGGAACGGCAATGAAAGTTGTTGAGACGGAAAGGACGGCAACAATACCTCCTTATCTTCGGGATGCTCATTATGAGGCTGCAGAAAAGCTGGGGCATGGAATCGGTTATAAATATGCTCACGATTATAAAAATAATTATGTGAAACAGCAATATCTTCCTGATGAAATTAAGGATTACGTATTCTACAAGCCTTCGAATAACGGCTATGAAAAGAACATAAGAGAATATTTTAAGAAAATTAAAGAGGAAGAATAGCGGTATCATATTAGTCCTGATTATTTGTTTTCCCTTCTTCGTCATAATCTTCTGGAATGGGCTTCTTATGAACATATCTGTATACTGCTATGAAGCAGTAGATTATTATAGGGATTATTACTGCCAAGAATACACTTGCCATGAAAAGCTGGGGGTATTCATCGGAAAAAAAGATGCCTATAATAAAGGATATGATATACAGTGACAGAATGGCCACTATTCCGATTATTGCTCCTACTCTTTTTGCTTTTAATTTTTTCATATGAATATCCTTTCAGTAAATTTTATGTCATTTATTCGACCTTGAATTTTTCGGTTTCCCGGGCAAGATTAGCTGCATGGGTATCGAGCCTTACAGCAGATTTATTAAGAGTCTCAACCGAATGCAGTTGTTCATCGGATGTTTGGCTGACATTGTTAGATGCCGCTGCAATCTCTTCAAGAACAGCCGATATATTCTCGATTGATGCCAGAGTAATAACTCTTGTCTCATCAATACTATCTACATTATCGGATATTTGCTTCAAATATACAACTAGTTTTTCTACACTCTCATTAATATCCTTGAAGGAATCTATCGTATTGTTCACCGCGCTTTCCTGTAGCTTTAGGGCATTCTCCGCATTTTTGGCGGTCTCCACTACGCTTATGGTATCCTCTAATATATCATCAATGATAAGCTTAATATCGTTGACAGAGGATTTGGATTGCTCAGCCAGATTCCTAATCTCACTTGCCACTACTGCGAAACCTCTTCCAAATTCACCGGCACGGGATGCTTCGATAGAAGCATTGAGTGACAGGAGATTAGTCTGGTTCGCAATATCATTTATTACATTGATTATATTATTTATAGCTGAGGACTTTTCGGCCAATTTTTCAATTTCCTGAATTATACCTATTGTAGTGGAAATAGTCGAAGAGGTCTGCTTGTTAAGCTCATCAGAGATAACTGTACCTTCTCCGACTCTCTGCTTGGTGTTATCTGCTATCTGACCTATTTCCTTGGTGTTATCACTAACCAGCTCTATCTTCTTACTTAATGTATCCATCTGAATTAAGCACTGCTCTGCCTCTAAGGCCTGCTGGTTTACTCCCTGTTCGATTTCGCTCATGGCTCTGGAGATATCACCTGAGGATTTGAGGAAGGTTTCCGAAGCCTTTGATACATCGGACGAGGATTGAGACACATCCAGACTAAGCGTCTTAACCTGCTGTAGTAATTGCTTCATGTTATTAATAGTAGCCTGAACTTCCTCAGACAATGCACCGAATTCATCCTTACGCTTAGAAGTCAGCTTCATGGATAAATCTCCCTTAGATGCTCTTCTTAGAACAGAGATGATATTGCTCAATGCTCTGTTAACGGTTGACGATAACATGATTGCTATCAGTATAGCAATTATACAGGCTATAATTACAATAACGACTGTGGTCTGTCTGATATAATTGGCCTGATTGTTAATAACGGATAAAGGCATAAGAGAGCAAATCATAGAACCGGTATCGCCGATTTTTGAATACAGGAAGAGATACTGTTCGTTCTTAAATGTTACTATATCCGAGCCCGATGTCTCCTCGGAAATAAGGGAATCCTGATAGAATGATTTATCTGTAAATATTATTTCCGAAGAATCAATGGGGACATCCTTGTTGGATACATCGATTATCTCCCTGCCGTCAGGAGTGATAAAACCTAAGTATCCGGAAGGATCGAAGGATAGGTCGGCAAGAATTCTCTTAATTGTATCCGCTTTAATTTCAATTATTAATACGGAATCCAGCTTTCCGAAAGGCCTGATTAATCGGATGGAATAGTCATCCGGGCTTGTCTGAAGCTTCTCATCCAGATAATCGTCCTGACCGTCCCACAGAACCTTCAATGGATTATTAATTATGAATTCTCCAATATCGGTTTCTGCCAGACCGGCATAAAAGCCATCCTCGATTTTGACTTGGGAAGACATAATCGGCATGACTGTATCGGATATCATATAGATATGACTAATAAATTCATCGGATGTTATCTTTGCTGATATAGACTTGGCATTAGTATTTCTTATATTCATATGCTCCATCATATCGCCGGCATTTCTCATATAGCTTACAAGAGAAGCATCGCTGACATATTGATTACTGGTGGCCTGAACATTTTTAAATCCAAACCGCATGTATTCGGCTGTCATATTGATGGAATCGGCAGTAGATTTAGTATAGTTGTCTTTAATTCCGGAGGATGCCAGGTTATATGATACGACTCCAAGTATTATTATACATGCAACAGGAACCAAAAAAAGTGCAAAAAGTTTGAAGCGTAATGTAGAGAAAAATTTGACCTTACTTTTGTCCCATTTGATGGAGTCCTTCTCTTTCTTATGAAAGAAGGACGTGATTCTTTCCCATACATCATTTAACCTCTTATTCATAATATCCTCCATATGTATCAAATGGTTTTAAAAGCCATAATTATATTCTTATTATAACATTTTAATACATAAAATACAATAAATTATATACTTTTACCAACTATTTAATGAAATTATTGGGGTTTTACGTATTAAAATTGTGTTTAAAACTACTATGTAATTTGATATAATTATCCTGTTATAGATGTGTACTTGTAAACAATTCGGTTGTATAAATAAATGACGGAAAGCCATATATTAGGGAGGAGTAATTATGGATAGTGAATTTCGTAAGCCTTTTGAATATAAAGAGGAAAAGAGAGGTTTTCTTATTTTATTTATTGTATCTATACTGGTAATTGATACCCTACAGACCCTTTCTTTTGCAACTCAGGAGTATAAGTATCTGGGTAATATACCGATATTGGGTGCAGGATTTCTGATTATTGGGGCTCTTTTTATAGCTTATATTATATATACAGCCATAATCGTATATAGGCTGAAAGATGGATTTGTCAAAAAAGCAAAGAACTATTTAATTATAAGAACCATATTTTCCGTGACGAATTTCTTAATAGTATTTTACAATATAATTACTAAGGAAAAACTCGTAGGTGAGGAACCGGAACAGTATCTAAGCACTAATAGCATGCTGATATATGAGCTGTATGTGCCCTTGTTTTATATGCTTTCCTTTAGTGTGATCTGGTATCTCTATTTTACATTTTCCAGAAGATGCAGAGGGGGTTTAGAAAATGTATGAGCATCATGTTGAATCAATTGATAATATGATAAAGCATTACAGAGAAAATGAAGAAATAAAGGCATTATTCCTAGTCGGTTCTGTTGCTACCGGTATGGAACGGCCTGATTCGGATATTGACGGAGTGGCGATAGTATCAAATGAATACTATGAAATGAAGAAAAACAATGAGGGGCTCGAAGAAGTATACTACGGAAAATGCACTTATGAGGGCGGTTATTTCAATATCCATTATATGACCCGTGAGATTCTTGAACAGCTTGCTGATAATGGGTCAGAGCCTATGCGTAATATGTTTTCCCGTGCGCGGACTCTATACTGTAACGAACCGGACTTGCCTGATTTGGTAGCCAGGATTCCGATATTTCAAAAGGAAGAAGCAAAGGAAAAACAGTTTAAATTTTATTGTACATTTAAAATGTTCTATACATATTTCTTGACGAAATGCAATCCTCAGTATTATATGCGTTTTCATATAGCGGACAGTATGATATATTATCTTTATCGACTGATACTAATTGAAAACAAGATTCTGTTTCCCTCTATGCGAAAGCTTGAGGAATATGTGAGAATTGCACCAAATAAGCCGGAGAGGATAATCGAAAAATGCCATAGGCTTATTAGAAGCTTATCCGATGAGGATTACCTGGAATTAGTAGAAAGTTATGAGGCCTGGACAGATTATGATTTTCCAAAGGACCACAATATCATTATGAATAATTTTAGCAACCCTTTTGAATTGCAATAATAGAAA
>JAAYTK010000039.1 GCA_012523775.1 Clostridiales bacterium
ATAAAACTATATACTCAGTAAATAAATTCAATCAAACAATGCATTTCTGATGGTTCTAAAAACTTTAGGTTCGGTCGCCTCAAATATTTTTTCGGACAGATTAGAAAGAGGTCCTGACAGCTGAGGAAACACGCAACGGTAAGAATGAAGAAGCTGAGCTTTTAATCCATATTCCTTTTCAAAATAATCATTAACGACTCTATCTCCGTATTTATAGTCACCTATTATAGGATGTCCGATACCGGCCAGATGAGCACGTATCTGATGAGATTTGCCGGTAATCAGCTTCACCTGTAATAAGGTGTAATTATCTCCGCAAATCAATGGCTCATATTGTGTTACAATATAATCGGATTTATCGGTCTTATATGAAGATATGGTAACCTTATTGCTGTTTTTATCCTTAAACAAATATCCGGTGATAGTTTTAACATCGGACAGCTTACCCTTAACGATGCACAGATAGTATTTATCCAGCCTTTTTTCTCTTAAAATCCTAGCCATCTCCTGTAAGCCCACAAGTGTCTTTCCCGCAATTAAAATACCGCTTGTATTCCGGTCGAGGCGGTTACATATGCCGGGCTTAAAACTCAAAAGCTCATCCTTTGTGATTTGATTCGATGATATTATATATGAAATTATATATTCCACCATAGAAATATCATTCTCCTTTGCCTTTTGAGAAAGAACACCTATGGGTTTATTGAGAATTAAGACATTATCATCCTCATATATGATATCGAGCTCGCAATGAGTTATAACGGATGTTATTGGTGCAGTGAATTTATTGATGGTTTCGTCAGACAGATAAAGCTTAATCTCATCATCCTGCCTTACAATTTCCGAGCCCTCAGCCTTTTTTCCGTTCAGAACAATGTTTTTCTTTCGTAACATCTTATATATAAAGCTTTTTGGGGCATTGTTTAATATTTTAAATAATAGCTTGTCTAACCGCTGTCCTGCCTGATTTTTATTTACCAGAATCTTCTTCAATTAAAAATCTCCTTCATGGAACGAATATAATAATCCGATAGTCTGATTTTTTTCTCCTCATCATTCTTAGAAAAATCATCATAGACTGAGCAGACCTTCATATTGGCATTCTTTCCGGCCATTACCCCCTGTATTACATCTTCAAATACAAGGCATCTTTCCGGTTCAACCTTTAAATCCATGGCAACCAGTAGATATATATCCGGTGACGGCTTACCCTTCTCAACTTCACAGGATGTCCTTATGGATGAAAAGTATCCGCTTATATTATGCTTGTCAATAATCAGATTCACCAGTTCTCTTGAATTACTGGTGGCAATACCGGCAGGTATATTATTTTGCTTTAAATACTCCAATAACTCTATGACTCCCTCTTTTAAGGGTACCTCATAAAGATATTTATCCCATGCCATCTTATTCCAATCACTCTTAATCTGATCTAAGCTGTCGGGAAGATTAAATCTTTCCTTAAAATATACCGCTGTTTCAGAAAAGCTCATTCCTTCTATTTTACTTTGCAGATCCCTAGGAAAATCTATTCCAAATCGGGCTAGATATTCAATATCAATGGTTTCCCACATCCACATGGAATCAACAAGTGTTCCGTCCAAGTCAAAAATTACCGCATCAATATCCTTAAAAATGTCCATAACTACTCCTTCTTTTGTAATATATTCTGTATAACTATATTAACGATGTTATATCTTTGAGATAATTCACCTCGTTTATTGTTAATCTTCTGTATTCTCCGGGCTTAAGAGAATTGTCCAGATCCAATCCTCCCATGGAAATCCTCTTAAGATATATGACTCTTTTACCTATAGCCTCAAACATACGCTTAACCTGATGGTACCTACCCTCATATATGGATAGATTTATTTCTGAGATATCGTCCGACTTTAATATTTCAAGCTTAGCAGGAAGACAGGGTTTCTCATCTCCTATGGATACCCCTGCCAAAAATACAGCCGCATCCTCTTCTGTTACGCTTCCGTCAATTCTTGCGTAATATACCTTAACGACCTCCCTCTTTGGAGACAACAGTCTGTGAGCCATATCACCGTCGTTTGTAATAAGAAGAAGCCCTTCCGTATCCTTATCAAGCCTTCCCACAGGAAATAAATCCTTTCGTTTTACAGTCTCAAGAAGGTCTAATACGGTCCTGTCCTGTTTATCCTCCGTAGCCGAAACAACTCCTGCCGGCTTGTTCAGCATAAAATATGAGTATTTCTCATATTCAATAATATTACCGTCAAGTGAAACCTCATCCTTATCTATACTTACCTTCTCTTCGGGTTTTAGACAAGGCAGTGAATTTATAAAGACCCTTCCCTTTCGTATCATCGATCTAACTTCACTTCTGGTACCAATATTCATATCTGATAAATATTTATCCAGTCTTAGCTTAGTTCCCATTACAGCCATCTCCATCCGGGCAGATACATATTTTTAAGGGTATTGTTATTAAGCTTGCCCCATCCAAGAGGATATCCGTCCACCGTTATCAGCTGCCAGCCATTGGCATTATCCGTTTCGACCGATAATGTCTCGCATTTAAGATAGCTTATGGCTTCATTATCCTGGGACGACAGATTAATGACATTAACATAGTCTGATGACTTTAAAGCACAGGCAAGTGCCTGGGATGGCAGGAATCTGTTTTTTTTCATTTCACCAAGTAAAAGCCCCTGCCTTAAGGTTCGAAGGCCCTTTCTTTCTTCATAGTGGCTTGGTACAAGATATACCCTGTTATTTTGTATGAGGATTCTGCCCTGTCTGTATAATTCATCAATATTATTTAATGGCGTTATAGCCGAAAGAAATTCCTTAGCCTCGTCGGATAGAGAATTAACTGCTCTGACCTTATAAATGTTATTATAAGATTCTTTCTGTATCTTATTATCTGTGGCATCCTTTCTAAGTAAAGCGATAAAATGTCCTTCACCGTCTATCTTATGTGGCCAGAGTCTTATACATTTTTTTATCTCCTCCGGACCGTCAATCCATTCCGGTTTACCTCTGTCAAAACCTTCATATGATATTCCGAGTCTTTTTCTTTCATCATCATTCGGCAGAGCATCTACCACATGCATATCGGGGCGTCTTTGAAGCAGGTAGGCTATCGTTCCTTCGTTTTCCTCGGGAGAAAATGTGCAGGTTGAATACAGCATCATTCCGCCTGGTTTTAGCATATCGACGGCAAATAAGATTATATCCTTTTGTAGCTTATTATAGTACTCCACACCGTATTGCTCCCAATTCTTCATTATGGAGGGGCTCTTTCTGAACATACCCTCCCCTGAGCATGGGGCATCTACGAGTATTTTATCGAATGACTCAGGGAAATATTCTGCCAGCTTCTTCGGATTCTCCGATAAGACAAGGGCATTACTTATTCCAAATAATTCAATATTCTTAAGAAGAGCCTTAGCTCTTGAATTACTGATATCATTCGATACGAGTATACCCTCTCCCTTGAGTCTGGCTCCCAACTCCGTGCTTTTCCCACCGGGAGCGGCACATAAATCAAGCACCTTATCACCGGGTTCAACAGGGAGAAGACTCGCGGGTGTCATAGCACTTGGTTCCTGTATATAATACAGTCCGGCATAATAATATGGATGCCTGGAAGGCTGTTCATTTGTTTCATAATAATAACCGTTATAAACCCATGGTATTTTACTAATAGAAAAAGGACTAAGATGTTCAAATTCCTTTGGAGATATCTTTAAGGTGTTTACTCGTATACCACCAAAGTATGGCCTTTGGTAGCATTGCAAAAACTCCTCATATTCGTCTCCCAGAAGTTCCTTCATCCTGTCCTCAAATTTTTCAGGAAAATTCATTAACTCACCATCCATCATCTCAAGCTCTGTGCCCTATACCGCTGTGCCAATAAATCAATATCCCTGTTGAGCTTTTCAAGCTCCTCTCTATCACCGTTATGATAGATTTTAAGAAACTCATCCTGAATCTTTATTACATCCTGTTTATTTGCAACCTTATAGAGGTTCTGAATATTTCTCAGTATATCGGCAACAATATTTGCCTTTACCGTAAATGAATTCTGCGCGTCCATAATCTCATCCCTAACCACACTCATCTCCCTATCCAAAATAAGGATTGCTTCGGCAGCCGATGTAAGACGTTCCCTTATATGTTCAGGCATATTCTGCTTGTATTTATATTGCAGGGAATGTTCGATGGTCGCCCAAAAATTCATGGCAAGAGTTCTAATCTGTATCTCAACCTGAAGCCTTCTTGTTCCTTTAAGTGTTTCCACATCATAATAAACAGTAATATGATAGGAGCGATAACCACTCTTTTTTCTGTCTTTGATATAGTCATTTTCACATTTTATAATCATATCAGAACGCTGCCTAATAATATCTACTACTTTATAAATATCCTCAACAAACTGGCATATAATTCTGATTCCTGCAATATCATCAATTTCCTTCTCGATATCATCTAAGGGTATATTTTTCTTATGGGCTTTTTCAAGAATACTTGATATGGTCTTAACTCTACCCGTTACCTGTTCGATAGGTGAGTATACACCGGCATTACGATACTCTTCAATAATATGGTTAAATTTAACCACCAACTCATCTACTGCTAAGGCATACGGATCAAGAATCTCTCTCCATAACTGTATCTTCATGTTTAATTACCTCCCCAAACTGCCATGGTTTTACTGTATATATAAAGTCCTATTCCTCCAAATAGAGCATAATCATAGAAAGAAGCACAATACCGGCCGTCTCTGTTCGCAGAATTCTTCTCCCAAGAGATATGGGAAGCAGATTGTTCTCCAATGCAAGCTGAATTTCTGTTTCATCGAAACCTCCTTCGGGACCGATAAAAACTCCTGCGGATTTGCATTTTGTCAAATGCCCCAGAGCCTCTTTGGTACCTTTTATACCCTTAGCATTCTCATAAGCGAGTAATACTGAATCCATTTCCTTTGCATAGGATATCGCTTCTTTATATGACATTATCGGAAGTATCTTGGGAATAATACCTCTGCCACATTGCTTAGCGGCATTCTCAGATATGGTTTGCCAACGCTGTAGTTTCTTTGATTCCTTCTTCTCATCGGCATACTTCACTACGGTTCTAGTCATCATCACAGGAACAATCTCATATACACCCAGTTCGACGGCCTTTTGGATGATCAGTTCTATCTTATCTGCCTTGGGAAGGCCCTGAAATAAGGTGATTTTAACAGGATGTTCCGTGCCTGTATCCTCTATTGACTTGATAACGGCGGTGACCTGATTATCACACACCCTATTAATTATACAATAACAATCTTTTCCTTGTCCATCACAAATTATAATCCCGTCGCCGGGCTTCATTCGAAGAACATTCTTAATATGATTAACATCCTGTCCGATTATAGTTATGTTATTCTCATGGATTTGTTCTTTACTGACATAAAAACGATGCATAGCTTTCTCCTGATTAATGTATTAATTATATAATATATTATACCATAGTATGGCAACAAATTCAAACATTTGTTCTAGTATTATTGCCTGTTAAGCATTTTTCATTGAATAGTACGAACTTAATAATTCAATGAAAAAGAGTTTCACTAAGGAAACTCTTTAAACTCATTGGTAACCTATACTCTATTTTTTTGCAATAAATGATATCCAGTCTCCCATTCTGTTTACCTCCAGAATAGTAAACTGATTTCTCTCAAGGGAGGCTCTTACCTCCTCTTCTTTTGTATTTAAAATCCCTGAGCTTATAAATATCCCATTCTCTTTTATGTTATCTCCGATTACATCTGACAGAGGTATAATAACATCTGCCAATATATTTGCCACAACAACATCATAGGTTTTTGTTCCTATTTGATTTCGTATACCTTTATTTTCAATAATATTACCAGTGGCAAACAATACAGCTTTATCAGGGATATTATTCTCTTCTTCAGGCTTCCACTCCAAAACATCTATATTATTTATCCCGGCATTTTCGACGGCTGTCTGTGTAGCGATGGCATCTATATCGATCCCAAGTACCCGCTCTGCACCCAGCTTATAGGCCAAGATGGAAAGTATACCGCTACCGCTACCGGCATCAAGAACTATGTCACCGGCTTTGATGTATTTTTTCATGCCTAGAATGGCCAGCTTGGTAGTCTCATGAGCTCCTGTTCCAAATGATATACCCGGATCTATCTCAATAATAATATCATCAGGCTTTATATCATTGAGCTTCTCCCAAGTGGGCTTAATAACAATTGTCTCATCAATACGAAAGGGCTTAAAGAACTCCTTCCAATTGTTAATCCAATCCTTGTCCTCGGTTTCTTTTATGGATATTTTTCCGCTTCCGATATCAATAAATTCTGATATTTCCTTCAGACCATCATTTATTTTTTTTATCAGGGAATCAATATCATCCTGAGGGTCAATATATAAGTTGATTCTGGCCTTATTATCATTTTCCCTTGGTTTCGGAAGAAAATCTATAAACATTCGGCACTTCTCTTCTTCGGTAAGAGGTACATTATCTTCAATTTCTATTCCTTCAATGCCCAGATCCGAAAGCATACTGCTTATTATATCAACGGCATCGGTCAGGGTATCGATGGTCACTTTCATCCATTTCATATAAATATCCTCTATGCTTTATTTCCAGAACTTTTTCTTACTCTTGTTATTCTCCTGTGAAGCATCGGATGTCTGGTTTTTTCCACTCATGGCTTCATCAAATTTTCTTAATAATTCCTTCTGCTCGGCATTTAGATTTGTCGGCACCTGAACAACCAGTGTGACATAATGGTCTCCCCTGACATTCTTGTTTCTTAGGGTGGGTACACCCTTTTCTCTTAAACGGACCTTCGTATCAGTCTGTGTACCGGGCTTGACATTATATATAACATCACCGTCCACGGTATTAATCTTAACATCACCGCCTAATGTGGCAGTGGCAAAGCTTATCGGAGCGGTTGAAAATATATCATAATCCCTCCGTTGGAAAATAGGATGTCTGCTTACATCTACATCTACAAGCAGATCGCCTCTCGGTCCGCCGTTGATACCCGGCTCTCCCTTTCCTCTTATTCTTACACTTTGACCGTTATCAATACCGGCAGGAATTCCTACTTTTATCCTTTTTCTGCTGGTAATATATCCGCTTCCGTAGCAGTCAGAGCATTTTTCCTTAATGATTTTCCCGGCTCCCCTACAATCCGGACAGGTCTGAATATTTTGTGATATACCGAATAAGGTCTGTTGTGTATATATAACCTGGCCCTTGCCTCCGCATTTTTGACAGGTCTCAGGACTGGTTCCCTGCTTTGCACCGGTTCCTTTACAGGTTTCACATTCATCCTTCAGATTTAAATCCAATTCCTTCTCAGTTCCAAATACGGCCTCTTCAAAGGTTATTCTTACAGATGTCCTAAGATTAGCTCCCTGTCTCGGTCCACTGTTTGCCCGTCTGGACCTTCCTCCAAAGAGATCTCCAAAGATATCTCCTCCAAAAAACTCACCGAAAATATCTCTCATGTCGAAATCGGAAAAGCCTGATCCTCCTGCTCCGTTAAAGGCGGCATGACCAAATTGATCATATTGTCTTCTCTTATCAGGGTCACTAAGTATAGCATAGGCTTCAGATGCTTCCTTAAACTTGGCTTCTGCAGATTTATCTCCAGGGTTGGTATCAGGATGGTATTTTTTAGCCAATTTTCTATATGCTTTTTTTAAATCGTCATCAGTCGCACTCCTACTGACACCTAAAACCTCGTAATAATCTCTCTTATCTGCCATTTATCCTTCACCTTTCGTTTTTGCGAATATCCGCGAATAAACAGATTAGTCCCGCCAAGCTGCTAATCTGTTTATTCACCAAATTTATTTACTTAAACCTCTTTATAATCTCCGTCAACAACATCATCGCCGTAGGTATGTGTTGTATCATCAGAACCGCCTGTTCCGGACATATCAGGACCCGCACCCTGAGCCGCGCTTTGCTCATATAACTTCGCAAATAATGCCTGAGCATCTGTCATCAGCTTTTCCTTAGCGGCCTTAATATCAGCAATCTCACCGTCGCTCATGACCTCAGGATTAGTCTTCTCAAGAAGCTCCTTCAAGCGGTCAAGATCTGCCTTAACAGTCTCTTTCTCGGACTCACTGATTTTATCTCCTACTTCCTCCAAGGCCTTTTCGGTCTGGAATACCATTGAATCGGCATCATTCCTTAAGTCTATGGCTTCCTTACGTTTCTTATCCTGTGCCTCGAATTCGGCGGCTTCCTTGATTGCGCGGTCAATATCTTCATCAGAAAGATTTGAGCTGGCTGTTATAGTAATATGCTGTTCTCTGCCTGTTCCTAAATCCTTTGCTGATACATTAACGATTCCGTTTGCATCAATATCAAATGTAACCTCGATCTGAGGAACACCTCTTCTTGCCGGTGGAATACCATCCAGACGGAATTGTCCTAAGGTCTTATTGTCCTTAGCGAACTGTCTCTCACCTTGAACAACATGTATATCAACCGCTGTCTGATTATCGGCTGCCGTGGAGAAAATCTGGCTCTTCTTTGTAGGTATAGTAGTATTTCTTTCAATAAGCTTTGTAGCCACTCCACCAAGTGTTTCAATCGATAAGGATAGCGGAGTTACATCAAGCAGCAGAATATCTCCAGCACCTGCATCCCCTGCCAGCTTTCCTCCTTGAATGGAAGCACCAAGCGCAACACATTCATCAGGATTTAAGCTCTTGGAAGGCTCCTGTCCGGTCAGCTGCTTAACCTTATCCTGAACCGCAGGAATTCTTGTGGATCCTCCGACTAAAAGTACCTTTTTAAGCTCGGAAGCTGTTATGCCTGCATCCTTTAAAGCATTTTGAACCGGTCCGACCGTTCTATCTACCAAATCATTTGTAAGCTCGTTGAACTTAGCACGGGTTAGATTCATGTCAAAGTGCTTAGGTCCGTCAGCTGTTGCGGTGATAAATGGTAGATTTATATTGGTGGTTGTTGCTGAAGACAATTCAATCTTTGCCTTTTCAGCCGCTTCACGCAATCTTTGCATTGCCATTTTATCGGTCGATAAATCAACACCCTCAAGCTTCTTGAATTCATCAACCATGTATCTGGTTACTCTCTCGTCAAAATCATCTCCACCCAGCCTGTTATCACCGGAGGTTGCGAGTACTTCAATAACACCGTCGCCTATCTCGATGATGGATACGTCAAATGTGCCACCGCCAAGGTCATATACCATTATTTTCTGCTCATGCTCGTTGTCAAGTCCATATGCAAGGGCGGCTGCAGTGGGCTCGTTTATTATTCTCTTAACATCGAGTCCCGCAATCTTACCAGCATCCTTCGTTGCCTGTCTCTGGGCATCATTAAAATATGCCGGAACAGTAATAACTGCTTCTGTTACTTTCTCGCCTAAATAGCTTTCCGCATCCGCTTTTAGCTTCTGTAGCACCATTGCGGAAATCTCCTGAGGAGAATATCTCTTGTCATCAATTTTTACGCGAAAATCCGTTCCCATATGTCTTTTTATAGATGAAATGGTTTTATCCGAATTTGTAACCGCCTGACGTTTTGCAGGCTCACCAATCAAACGCTCTCCTGTTTTAGTAAATGCCACAACCGAAGGTGTAGTTCTGGCTCCTTCTGAATTCGCGATAATAACAGGTTTTCCACCTTCCATTACCGCAACACATGAATTAGTGGTACCTAAGTCAATACCTATTATTTTTCCCATTTATATTCCTCCTATATATAAGTTTACAAAGATAATTTTAATTGACTACCTTTACCATGCTATGTCTTACTACCATATCACGATACATATAGCCTTTTTGATATTCCTCGGTAATAATATTCTCTCCGAGTTCTTCATCCTCACCATGCATAACTGCATTATGGAAGTTTGGATCGAATTCATTACCGACGGCTTCAATAGCCGTTACACCGATTTCCTCCATTGTTGTCATAAGCTGCTTATATATCATATTGAAGCCCTGAACCAATGGACTGTCCTTATCAGACTCATTTACAGAGTTAAGCCCTCTTTCAAAATTATCGATTACAGGAAGTATCTTTTCTATTATACTTTTTACTCCCAAATCGAACATCTGGGCTTTTTCTTTTTCTGAGCGCTTTCTGAAATTATCGAACTCAGCCATATTTCTCATTAGTCTGTCATTAAGCTCGAGTATTTTTTCTTCCTTAGCTGCAAGCTCCTTCGCCTTAGCACCTTTCAGAAGTGATTTACCCGCTTTCGAAACAGTCTCTTTATCTGAAGATTTCTGTTCCTTATCAGTAGTATCATTATCTATATCTGATATATCTTCTTCCTTACGGTCATCGACCATGTCATCATCTTTCAGACATTTCTCAGTCTCTTCAGCTGTCTTCTTGGCTTTTTCTTCTTTCTCCATGGCCGCTTTCATCACTTCTATAGTCTTATCCATTTCCGCCAATCTAAATTAACCACCTTTCATATCTTTGTTTTATTCTTAAATATGTCATCTAATTGCACCATTAAATTCTGCAAAGTTGCGACTACCTTCTCATAATCCATCCTCTTAGGCCCTATTATTCCAACCTTGCCATATACACCTTCTTCGATTTCATAGGTAGCCGTGACCACCGCACAGTCCTTCATGGCTTCGATTGGGGTTTCGTTACCGATATAGACCTGAATACCCCTGCTTTCCTCATCATCCATCCTGTGCTGTATAAGATTTGAAAGCATCTTCTTCTCTTCGAGAGTGTATAGAAGCTCTGATGCCTTCTCTATATCGCTTAACTCCGGATATCTTAAAATGTTTGTTGCTCCTGATGTATAAATTTTAAGTTCTTCCTCTTCGGCAACCGCCTGAACAATGGCATCTAGAATATCATTCACAATCTCTCTGTATTCTCCTGCCTGTTCCTTCATCTTTGTAATAACAGGCAGATTTATTGACGTTAAATCCAGCCCTTGTAGAAAAGTATTAAATACAATATTTAGCTTTAATATGGTTTCCTTATTTAAGGGTGCATTAAGCTTAATTATTTTATTCTTTACAATATTCTTTTCAAAAACTATTACTGCCAGCAGTTGATCATCACCAATCTCTGTCAGCTGAATCAACTTGACCTTCTTCTTATACTGTGGAGTGGTTATCATGGTGGTATAATTCGTATTTGCCGCAAGAAGCTTGGCAACCTGCTGTAATATGTTTTCCAAGCGATCAGCCTTCTCGATAAGTATACCCTTCATGTTCTCAAGCTCCTTGTTCTTCTCTAACAGGAGTATATCGACATAGAGACGGTATCCCTTATCTGTCGGAATTCTGCCCGCAGAGGTATGAGGCTGCTTTATAAAGCCCATATCCTCCAAATCTGACATTTCATTTCTGATTGTTGCAGAGCTTAAGTTAAGGTCCGTATACTTCGATATGGTCCTTGATCCAACCGGCTCACCCGTTTCAAGATAATTTTGAATAATCGCCTGTAAGATTTTTAATTTCCTATCATCAAGCTCGTGCACCTGATCACCTCTGTAACTTTGTAAAACCTTTTATTATATAATTAGCACTCACTTAATCTGAGTGCTAACACCTAGTTATAAAATATCACTATAAGAAGTATTTGTCAAGGATAATTTTACTTATTTTTTTCTGTACCAGGTACGGTACCAGGTACCGTACCTGGTACCAAAAATTCGGCTAAGACAATATTGCTTACATCGATTCCATAATCGGTTAATCGAACCATGTCACCGTCGATTATTACTAAACCTTCCTTCTCTGATTTCCTTAATACATCATAATATATATCATCCATAGTAATATTGAATCTTCTGTAGAAATCCGACTTACTCGCACCATCTGTTTTTCTTAGGCCTAGAAACATGAACTCCTCTATCCGCTGATTTATGCTGAGTGGTTCTATGTTTTTTCTTATTCCAAAGAAATCATGTAATAATCCCGTATTTTCATTATTAGTAGACATAATTATATTATGTTTATATCCAAACAATTCATTTATATTTAAATACTCTATTAATGAACCTGTATTATTGAATCTTGTATGGTCGATATAGGAAGCCGAACCAAGACCGATACCCAGATAGGATTCACCCTCCCAATAAGCCATATTATGCCTACATATATAACCGGGCTTAGCATAATTAGATATTTCATACCTATTGTATCCACAGGACGATAGAATCTCTTTGGTCATTTTATAAATAATACGGTCATCCTCTTCCGACATAAGCCTGTCCTTATATATACCCTCAGGACCGTACAAATCATAAAATGGCGTTCCCTCTTCGATAATAAGACTATATGCTGATATATGCTCGGGATTTAGCTTTGCTACGGTTAGTAAAGTGTTCTCCCAGGATTTTATACTCTGTCCCGGCAATGATGATATTAGATCGATGTTAATATTATCGAAGCCCAATTCCCTGGCCAGAAGATAATTATTCTCAAATTCCGAGTAAGAATGTATTCTGCCGAGAAACCTTAGCTCTTTGTCATCGGCAGACTGCAGTCCAAAGCTTATGCGGTTAATTCCTGCGTTCTTATATTCGATAAGCTTCTCTTTATCTATCGTTCCGGGATTTACCTCTATTGTTATCTCGGGTGATATGTCCGCAGCCAAAGAAAACACATTTTTTAATTCCATAAGAGTACGGGAAATATATTTTGACTCCACACAGGACGGTGTTCCTCCCCCGATAAATATCGATGAAACAACATATTCATCTGTCCTGCTCTTATAGCTTCTTATCTCCTTATATAATGCATTAAAATAATCTTCGATTCCCTTCTCATCTGAGGGACCAGATAAGAAATCGCAGTAATCGCATTTTTTTACGCAAAAAGGAACATGGACATAAAGTCTCAGGTCCTTTACCCATGCTCCTTTGTCTGTTTGGTGTTTTTCCCTCATTATCTCAGCTCCTTAATTAGGTCAAGCCTAATTATCATCCAGCTTAAGAACACTCATGAAGGCTTTTTGAGGTATTTCCACGCTTCCAATCTGGCGCATCCTCTTCTTTCCTTCCTTCTGTTTCTCTAAAAGCTTTTTCTTTCTCGAAATATCACCGCCATAGCATTTCGCAAGAACGTCCTTACGAACAGCTTTTACGGTCTCTCTTGCTATTATCTTACTTCCAATCGCTGCCTGAATCGGTACTTCAAACAAATGACGGGGAATCTCATCCTTTAGCTTCTCACACATCCTTCTGCCTCTTTCATAGGCACTGTCAGCATGAACAATAAATGATAAAGCATCCACCTCTTCGCGGTTTATTAATATATCCAACTTTACCAGTTCTGACTGTACATATCCCTTAAGCTCATAATCGAAGGATGCATAGCCCTTAGACCTTGACTTTAATGCATCAAAGAAGTCATATATGATTTCATTTAATGGTAGCTCATATTTCAGTAACGCTCTTTTTTCCTCAATATACTCCATTCCAAGATAAATGCCTCTTCTTTCCTGACACAGAGTCATAATCTGTCCGACAAATTCAGTGGTAACCATAATCTCTGCAGATACAAAGGGCTCCTCCATATAATTGATTAATGAAGGATCAGGCATATTGGTGGGATTGGTTATCTCGATGACTTGTCCGTCGTTTTGATGAACCTTATATATAACACTGGGTGCAGTGGTAACTAGATCAAGATTATATTCTCTCTCAAGTCTTTCCTGAATAATTTCCAAATGCAGAAGACCTAAAAATCCGCAGCGAAACCCGAATCCTAATGCCACAGAGGTCTCAGGCTCGAAATGCAGGGAAGCATCATTAAGCTGAAGCTTTTCCAGAGCATCTCTTAGATCGGGATACTTTGCTCCGTCGGCAGGGTACATACCGCAATAAACCATGGGTAGCACCTTCTTATAGCCGGGAAGAGGCTTATCACAAGGTCTTTTTGCATCGGTTACCGTATCACCCACCCTGGTATCCTTAACATTCTTTAAGCTGGCAGTCAGATAGCCAACCATACCGGCAGTCAGTTCATCACAGGGTATAAATCTTCCGGGACCGAAGGTTCCCAGCTCTACGACCTCAGCTGTTGCACCGGTTGCCATCATCTTGATTTCCGTGCCCTTCTTAACAGTTCCCTCCATAATTCTGCAGAAAATTATTACTCCCTTATAGGAATCATATAATGAATCAAATATCAATGCCTGCAAAGGGTTTCCTGCATCCCCCTTAGGAGCTGGTATCTTTGAAACGATTTGTTCCAGAACCTCCTCTATGTTAATACCCTGTTTTGCGGATATCAGGGGAGCATCATGAGCTTCGAGTCCAATGACATCTTCAATTTCCGCAATAACCCGTTCAGGCTCTGCACTGGGCAGGTCAATTTTATTAATAACAGGCATTACCTCCAGATCATGGTCAAGAGCCAAATATACATTGGCCAGAGTCTGTGCCTCGATTCCCTGAGCAGCATCCACAACAAGAATCGCTCCCTCACAGGCAGCAAGGCTTCGGGATACCTCGTAATTAAAGTCCACATGACCCGGAGTGTCTATTAAATTAAATATATATTCCTCCCCTGATTTGGATCGGTATACCGTTCTAACGGTCTGAGCCTTAATGGTAATTCCTCTTTCTCTTTCTAAGTCCATATTGTCAAGGACCTGAGACTGCATTTCCCTGTTGGTAAGCAGTCCGGTCTTTTCTATTATTCTATCCGCCAGCGTCGATTTACCGTGGTCGATATGCGCTATAATACAAAAGTTTCTGATTTTACTTTGGTCAAAACCCATGTTAATCCTCCTGTGTATTTTACATTATCTCTATTTTACTGTCCCTTAAGTACCGCGTCAAGTACTTCCGCAAACGGCTCCATAGCTTTTATTGCAGACCTGAGAGTGTTTTTATGCGTTCCAAGCTCAACGAGTATGCTCTTTGGTCTTAGATCCAGATTATAGCGATAAGCCTGAAGATAATTTTTATAGAACAGTCCCGGATACAGCTCTAATGACTTCAGCTGTAACTGAAGGGAAAATGCCAGATTGTCCTGTAAATTAGGATTATCAATACTTGTATTGGGTCCGTTTTGATTTCTACTAAGTCCGTTTAAAAGCATAATCTGAGCGGTTTCCTGTCCGTTTATAATTGTGGAACGCTTATCGTTACCGTCCCTATGTAAATCAATTATGACTTCAATGCTTGGATTTTCTTCCAGGATTTTTAATACAGCTTTTCTGGCATATTTATATGCCTCATTTCTGTCCAGCTTACCATCGACAAGATCATAAACCCCTCTGTCATGTATGACATTATATCCATATTTTTCTTCTAATATCTCTGTCAGTAAATCACCGATACCTACGACGGTATCTTCAGTTACTCCTTTTCTGCTGTCCAAGAATGCCTCTTGTGAATGAGTATGATAAATAAGTATCTGAGGCTTATCGTTTTCCGTCTGAATTGTCATATCCTTTCCCAGTAGAACCTCAGAATCAAACAACTCATCTGTGACCCTTGTGGAGGGATCAACGATATAAAAATTGCGGATGAGAAAGCTTACATCCTTAAGCTGAGCAAAGGTAAAAGGAGTACCATTATAGCTTCTCATAGTATCAATGGCTCCTCCCTCTCCCACATAAAAATTATTAGAATAAAATTCATTAGAATCAATGGCACCCTCCATTATACTTACGGGTAATTCTTGTTTTCTGTATATATTAGCATTTACTTCGATATAATCCTCAAAATACTCCTTATTAAGTATCGCTCCATTCGTTAATATGTACTCCCTTGTTAATATACCATTTTCATAGCTAACAAAGTCAATATCTCCCTTAATATTATCAGTATAAATTTCACTTTGTTCCTCCTTCGTGTAAATATGTACGCTATCAGGGATTTTTGAACCGGTGTCAATATTCTTATATATATTATTTATCCCTGAAGCCATGTTTAGGGGAAATGCGGTTTTGACTCTTTCCTTGTCTGTCTGATATCGTATAATAGATGATGATTCCAAAATACCGGAACATATTCCTGAGATAATCACGTCCTTCATACTGCTTTTGGCTTGACCAACTTTACCATTAAAGGACAGAGTAAATACGCGTACCAAAATTAATACAAGTATAATTATTGCTATAACATGTATTATCTTATGACGCCCTTTTTTCATAATGCCTCCATGATATCAATGTAAAAACTACAAGCTATTTTATTATATTCAAATAGCTTGCTTTTATTACCTAATGCAGAACACCTCCTGAAAAGCATGAGTTTAACGCTTCTGAAAGGGTATAACTGATTCTTTTTATAGATTCGTCAATGTTTTTTGGAGTTACGAACATATTATACATTTGCTGTCCGTTCACCTCTGATATAAATTTGAATATATCCTCCTCTCCAAAACCGGTTGATTCCATATATTTTGTTAAAGTATCCGCCACAATGGTAGCCGCATCCACCACGGTAGGAACTCCAATCGCAATAACCTTGACACCCAAGCTTTCCTCATTTAATGCCTTTCGGTTATTTCCTACTCCCGAACCGGGACTTATACCGGTGTCTGATATCTGAACCGTTGTGTTTAATCTATTGATACTTCTTGATGCCAGTGCATCTATAACGATAATAAGCCTTGGATTGGTTTCCTTAATTACTCCCTTGATGATTTCCAGTGTCTCCATTCCTGTTTGAGCCATAACACCGGGAGATATGGCACTTACATTACCAAGATGGTTTCTTTCTTTAAACTCTTCTCCAAATTCGCGGATTAGATGTCTGGTAACAAACAGGTTGTCTACCACCTGGGGCCCTAATGCATCCGGAGTCACCTCACGGTTACCGAGACCTACGACGAGGACATCGTCTCTGCTTAATTTACCTGACAGTTTTCTCAAATGCATGGCAATCAAATCCGATACAGGCTTATGATAGTCTTCGGATAAATTATTTAACTCGGGAGTCTCAATGGTTATATATGTCCCGATTGGTTTTCCCATAGCTTTGGCTCCCGCTTCATCTCTGATTTCTACTGTAGTAACACGAATATTGTTTTTCTCATCAAACTTCTCTTTCAATATAACACCTTTGACTTCTACGTCATCCTCCGGAAAGCTTTCCCGTAATTCAATGGCAAGATCTGTTCTTATTTTGTGCTCCATTTTTATACCTCCGGTAAAAACATATATAACATGATATATTTTCTACAAGCATTTGAAAATTATGTATTGACATTATTAATTCTATATAATACTATATAATAGTATGTTTTCATTAGAACGACCGTGTCCGGATTTAATGAAACAAAATTAGTACCACCATCCAAGTAGCACATTACACTCTCGATGTTGTCCTTGGAGCTATGGTTGTAATATTTATTATTATTTTGGAGGTGTAATATTGGCTAACATTAAATCTGCGAAGAAAAGAATCTTAGTTAACGCTAAGAAAGCCGAAAGAAATAAAGCGATTAAATCCAAGGTTAAGACCATGATAAAGAAGGTCGAGGCTGCTATCCTCGCCGAGGATAAAGAGCTTGCAAAGGCAAATCTGACCATCGCAATTTCTGAAATTGATAAGGCTTGTTCGAAGGGCGTTATTCATAAGAACACCGCGGCAAGAAAAGTATCCCGTTTAACTAAAAAAGTTAATAATTTAGCATAATTAATTTTCAGAATACATTAATGGGCTACCTATAGGCAGCCCATTTAGTATTTGATTTTTAAAAGTAATTCTAGTTGTTTTCATTATTGGCCCTGACAAAATTCATAAGCAGACTAACGGCTTCCCGTCTGGTAATATTGTTCTTTGGATTAAACATATTGTCATCATTACCGGGGAACAACCCTAATCCCTTTGACAAAGCAACGGCACCCAGATAATTCGAAAAGATACTGTCTTCATCTGCATATCCGGTTGTATATATTCCCGAAAGCTTTGCGATGTTTTCCAGACCGAGTCTCTTAATGAATTCATATGCAAGCTCTTCTCTGTTAATCAGCTTAGTTGATTCATTGGTCTTTTCACCGTCATAATTCCAATATCCAAGCTTTTCAAGTAATAGATTAATCTCTCCCTCTGTGATAAACTTATCGGGTAAAAATTTCTCTCCTTCAAAGCCGATATTCATGTCAGCCATAAGAAGTATCTCTCTGTTTTCCTCAGAATCGCTTATATCATTATATTTATAGGGTTTTGTTGCTTTATATACCTCTCCGTTATAATCCAATTGCTCTCCTGTAAACGGAGATATATAGCTGGGACTTATATCCGGACGGTAAACAAGACGAACCTCATAAGCCACCCTATATGCGTCTGAGTAATTATAGTAGCGTTCCTTTGTTTTATAATTAGGGTCATATTGGTTAATTATATTAATCTCATATAATAAATTGTAACCATCCTTACTTATATAATGCTCGAACGCTTTTTGAGGTGACATGGCAGCCTTAGGTGATTCAAAGACAATATCCTCATCCCAATTAGTACTATAGTAATATATTTTACCTGTCACTCCATCTACGGAGCCATAGATTCCGTTATAAGGAAACTCAACATCCTCATTAAAACGGTTGTATTGATATGAGTAACCGCCATATACAGGAATATTTCCTTCCTTATAATAAGCTATATAGTCATCCCTTTGTTCAACTAACTTCGTTCTAATAAAGAGATTATTCACCTGACTACTTAAGAATTTTTCTAATATTTCCTGCCCATATTCTCTGTCATATTTGATTTCGACAGGAAGCCAATTACCGGTATTAATATCATAGTGGCTCCTCGTACTGGCATTAAATGAAAGAATTTTCCCTGTCTTTGCATCCACGGTTGCATTGGCATAAGCCCGATAATTATCCTCTTTCTTATTATAATCTATCGGCCTGCTGTCTCTAAGTGTAATATTCCATACATAGGATCCCTCCTTAGAGTTAGATGCATATGACTGATTCAAGGTCGCTGTATAGGTAATAAGATTATCATCGATATGAAGGTATCTGTTGGATGTAACAATTTCGATTGCCTTATCCTTTGAAATCAGATTTTCCAGTTCACGAATCTTAGCAATCTCTTCCTCTGTTAAATCCTGAGAGGCTCCGCCGGCAGCGTCACTAGCCATTTCCTCCTTTGCAATATCATCTCTCTCAAATTCCATCTCTACCCATTCAGACCTGGTCAGATATACTTCGCCAGTATTGGCATCAATGGATATATATGAATGCTCAGGCTCATATACCAAAAATGCCTTTTTAACAAAATCATTATTATTACTGTCTAATATTCTATAATAATTCATCTTGTATGACAGTTTCATATTAAGATTTTCGGCTAGGATTTTTGTGGCTTCTTCCTTGGTCAGCTTGACACTTGAGGATGGTATTTTAGCACCTCTAAGCCAATCAACGGATGCAGACCTTATTTCTCCTGTTGTTGCGTCAACTCTTACAGATACAGCATTATCCGGAAATATTATACCCTTCTCTTTTCTCTGAAAATAATATGTGTAGGTATTGCTGTATATACTGTCATAATTAGCTTCAACAAAATCGATATTAGGATAAATATCAGGGGCAATCTTCTTGATGAAATTCTTGGCTTCATCCAATAGCTCACTCTTAAGATATGCCGGTATGTTTCTTTCATTTCTGGAATAATCATAGGCAGAATAGCTGAAAAAATTAAGGTCCTTATCCAGACTTACATCGATATAGCTGTAATCCTGTTTACTTCTCCAGTTTAAATTCCAATAAACACCCGAATAGGAGTTGGTACCATAATAGTAATAATTAAACTCAGAATATTCCTCAGGTATTCGGATTTTGCTTTTAACCGCTAAGATCGCGGCCTCCAACGCTTTCTCTGTCGGCTCACCGTCTGTAACATATTCAGGTTTAACGGAATCTTCAGCCATTACCGGCATCACGACCGGCTCATTAGACTTCTCTACTGCATTTACTAAAGGTGAGGTACTACCTGTCAGTAATATGGCAGAAAGAAATACCGATATTAGTTTTCTTACCATAAAATCTCTCTCCTCTCATATAATATATCACGATTGCCTGTTCTCTAATTAGACGATGCAAATAGTTCCATGGTTTCATATTTTTAACATTACATAGAATTATTATAACACATTTAAAAGAGCCTTACCAACAAATAGGTAAGGCTCGAATTTTAAATATAATAGATATTAATTTGTAGGCAAATCATTAATAAAAGGCTTAATGTACTAAGTTACGGTTTATTTTAAAATCTTAATTTTACCTATAACCGGCAGTTCCTTAGCTTTACCTTGATATGCGTTGATAATACCCATAATAGATAATATAAACAGAGGTATACCTATTAACCAACCGATAAATACAACGATACCGGGTGTGGTATGATGATAAGGAATTCCCAAAATATAACGGGTTGTTTTAATTAAACGCAATAAGAAATTAATAATTGAATACGCTATGTACGCCAAAAACAGGGTAAATCCTTGTCTTGCATGGAAGCGTGCATACTTAGAGTTTGGCGCTGCAAACATCGGAATAAGCACCAGAATTCCCAAATAAGCAAGGACTGCCATAACTTTGTTGTCCGCAATATCCTTAGGGTCGTATTCCGCTGTGGTATCAGATGTGTTGTTTATTTTTTGAAATACATTTTGTTGTGGCGGCGGTGCGCTTTGCGTATTACTGGTTGCTGCATTTTGTCCTACAGGAGCACTGCATGAAGGACAGAAATTGCTATTCTCACTTAATTGAGTTCCACAATTTGAGCAAAAAGCCATAATAAATCCTCCCAACTATTATATTATTATTAATAATTATTTACTTATGCTGATACATGAAGTATAAGCAGGTAAACACGATGTCATAGTATATTTTGTAAATAGTTATATTATTGACTTTAGTATATATGATAAATGTCATTTTGTAAACAAAAAGTTAATTTTAGCTAAATACAAATAATATAGAAAAAATCTCGGATAAGATATTCTTCTTGACCGAGATTTTTTAACGGAAGCGGTGGGATTCGAACCCACGTGCCCTTGCGGACAACCGCATTTCGAGTGCGGCTCGTTATGACCACTTCGATACGCTTCCAAATATTTATTTTCTACTAAAACCAATAATCATTAGCTCAACGCCAATCCTGTCATTAATTCTGCCGGTCTTAATCTGCTCCTCTGTATCTGCAGCCAACTTTAAAGATTTATAAAGCTGCTCAATTGTAAAGTTCTTAGCCTGATTTATATATCTGGCTACTGAGAAGGCGGGAACTCCGACCTTCTGGCTTATAATCTGATTAGAAAATCCCTTTGAAGAAAGCTCGTTTATCTGCAAAATTATATTAAAATGTCTCATGATTAGGAATAAAATATGTGAGGGCTTTTCCCGAACAGACAATAAATCATAGTAAAGCGATAATGCCTTTTTTTGTTGCTTTAAACCTATGGCATCCATCAGATGAAATATCTTACCGGTAATCTGTACTGTAGTAACAGCATCTACATCCTCTACTGTTATGGTATCTCTTTCTGATGTATAGCTAATCAGCTTCTCTACTTCATTATATATATTATCCATGTCGTCGCCTGTCTTTTCCAAAAAATAATCTACGACACTTTGAGTAATTTTCTTTCCGGAGGGTTTAAGCAGAGATACGACAAACAGCCGTAAATTTTGGTCATCCAAGCTCTTCATCTCCGAGACGATGCCAAGGTCGTTAATAAACTTATAGGCTTTATTTCTTTTATCAACATCCTGCTCTGTGAACAAAAAGAATGTATATTCAGGAGCTTTCATAAGAATGTCCGTCAAATCACTTTGAGACTTAAACAAACCGCTGTCTTCTATGAGTATTAATCTCCTGTCATTAAAAAAGGGCAATGTCTGGGCTATGTCATTAACCTCTCTAAGATCGATGTCCTTTCCTTCAAATCTGGAAAAATTCATCTGATCGGCCTCACCCAAAATCGCATCCCTTAGTTTATCTCGGTATAGCCTGGTTAAATATGATTCTTTTCCATACAGTAAATAGAACTGCCTAAAGCTTCCTGATTTTATATGCTCTTTAATAACCTTCATACTTAAACCAGACCCCTTTCGGAACATTTTATATTCTACCTAAAACATACATAAAAGGCAAGTGTTAAATTACAATATCTAAGCTAATCAATCGGACCAAATTCTTTTAATGGACTTATTCTGAAAAACGCTTTACCCCCTATGTTTTTCTTCTTAACATTACCAACTACAGAATATCTGCTGTCTTTACTGATATTTCGATTGTCTCCCATTACAAAATATTCATCCTCGCCCAGTATAATAGGTTCTGCCGCCCTTCCGGGATCGAGAATAGTTTCTTTACCATAGCTTTCCTCGATTACCTCACCATTAATATAGATTTCTCCATCGATAATCTGAAGAGTCTCACCCGGTAATCCGATTATACGCTTTACATAGTACTCCTCATTATCGCGACCATAAGGATAGAACACTATTATATCAAAGCGTTTCAGAAGATCCATCCTATAAGAGATTTTCTCGACATAAAGATGATCGCCGTCTGAGAGTGTATTCTCCATAGAGTCTCCCTCAACAATTGTACGTTGCAAAACAAAAGTCGGAATAACATAAACACATATAAAAATTAAAACCGCATAAAACAATAAATCAAAAAGAAAGCTTTTTCCTGATGATGATTTCTCCGAATCGACGAGATCGGTAGCATCATAGGGTTCTTCAATGTGAAACCCATCTATATCACTATTCGAAACTTCATCCTCGATTTCAGTTATGTCTTCTATTTTATCCGAATTAATTAATTTATAGTTCATATTTTGGTTCCTTTCAAATCAGCTTATGTTATTATATTTCATCCATAAACTATAAAGCACCTTCATATAGAATTAATATGAAAGTGCTGATGAAATTGTATGAATTTAATGCTATTACTGGGTATTTACTTCAAATTCATCGTCTCCGACAATCTTCACCTTACCCTCGTAAAGCTCTTCAATAGCGACTGAAAGGGGTTTCGGATAGTCTGTTTCAATTAAAGGCTCTGCTCCGTTAATAAGCTGTCTGGCACGCTTCGCTGTAGCAATAACAATGGAATATCTGCTGTTAACAACAGGATGCTCCCCGGCATCAATATCACTGTTTACTGCCTTCATAAGGTCTGTATATGACGGATGTAACATAATATCTCTCCTTCTTTCTGATGTTGTTTTATTTAAAAGTCATTTATGCATAAATAAGCTATAAGCCTGTTTGCTGAAAATTATTCACCCGACTGGCGATTGTATCAGGTAGAAGTGACGACAAAATTACACTTCCGTTATCGGTTACTATAACAGCCTTTGTTCTTCGGCCACAGGTTGCATCTATAGCCATTCCTTTATCCTTGGCATTCTGCACCATTCTCTTCACGGGAGCCGCGTCCGGGCTGATAATACTAATAATTTTACTCGAATTAACCACATTACCAAATCCAATATTAATCAACCTATTCAAAGCTATTCCTCATTTCGTATTATTTATTCTATATTCTGAATTTGCTCCCTGATCTTTTCAATTTCTGTTTTTAAATCAATAGCTTTATTCGTAATATCAATATCGCTTATCTTAGATAATATAGTATTTGCCTCTCTATTCATTTCCTGGGCAATAAAATCAAGCTTTCTTCCTACATTGTCACTGTCCTCGAGAGTATTTATCATATTGTTGATATGACTCTTTAACCGCACAGTTTCTTCATCTACACAGATTTTATCAGCATACACTGTAACCTCCGTTAATAGTATGCTTTCATCCACCTTGGTATCCTGAAGCAGTTCAGTAACCTTCGCAAGGAGCTTGCTCCTGTATTCATTTACAATTTGAGGATATCTTTCTTCGATAAAATCAACGAGAATGCTCATCCCATTAAGCTTAGATATCAAATCTTTTTTTAGATTCTCGCCCTCAGTGATTCTTGTCTCCACAAACTCTTCAGCTGCCTTAATGACTGCTTCTTCAACAAGCTCCCATAGCTTTCCGTCGTCAAGAGTCTGTTCCTCCAAAGTAAATACTTCAGGATATCTGGATAATACCGAGGTTCTTACATCATTCTCAATACCGAATTCTTCGCTGATTTTCTTTAGATTATCATAGTATTCCTTCGCAAGATCAGGGTTATATTTCACACAAATATTATTCTCGGTGTAATCTTCATATGAAATAAATACATCTACTTTACCCCTGCCAATATATTTCTTCAATATATTCCTTATGCCTACGTCAAAAAAGCTTAGCTTTTTCGGAAGCTTAATAGATATATCACAATATCTGTGATTAACAGCCTTAATCTCAACTGAAATTTTACGTTCTTCATTACTTACTTCGCTTCTTCCAAAGCCTGTCATGCTTTTTATCATTATTCACACACTTTCGTAAACTTATTTATGAAAAGAATAATATCCAATTTATTATAAAATAAAATATAGTATAAGTCAAGACAGGTAAATCCACTTATAGTATCGATTTTTTCCTTAAGAATGCCCACTTAGTCTCAGAGGTAATTATAGCTATAAAGATTAATAAAAATCCTAAAAAGAGCTTGGCGGTAATCTCCTCCTTATAAAATATAACTGAGAAAATTACACCAAATAC
>JAAYTK010000040.1 GCA_012523775.1 Clostridiales bacterium
AGAAGAGATAACAGATTATACTTATTCCCCTGCTGAACCATTGTCAGTATCAGATACGTTTATCACTATTAGTTATGGAGAGTTTGATATTATATTATTCATTACAGTAGAGATAGAAGATACTCAACCAATCGAACCCGGAATTTATATTACGAAACCACCTACGAAAACCATTTATATTGAAGGTGAGTATTTTGATCCGGCAGGAATGGTGGTAGAGAAGGTCAATAGTGATGAAACAAGGGAAGTAATCAATGATTATGACTATTCTCCGAGGGGACCTTTGTTTGTGACATGTTCGGCTATTACTGTAAGCTATGAAGAGTATACTGCCAAAGTAAAGATATCGGTAGTAAAAGAAGATGCTCAACCAACCGTAACCGGAATTATAATTACAAGTCAGCCCAGAAAGGTCAGATATACTGTAGGTGATGTTTTTAATCCGGCCGGAATGGAAGTGTCGAAAATCTATAGTGACGGAACAATAGAAGTATTAACTGATGCAGAATATGATTATTCTCCGAAGAGCTCTTTAAAATTATCAGATTCCATTATTACCGTAAGACATGGGGAATATACGGCGACCGTTAGTATTACTGTAAGGAAAAAGGATTCCGGAGGTTATTATCCGCCTCCCTATATACCAAGTGGCCCGGTTTCTGTATCCAATTCAATTAAAAACGTAGAACCGGAGATAGAAGGAAACAGCAGTATTGTTGGATGGGATAAGATTGTTAAATATATTCAGGAACAAATTGCAGATGCTAATTCTAATGAAGCGGAGCAGAGCGAAATACTAATCGCGATTATAATGAATGATGCAACCGAGGTTCCTAAGAATGTATTTGAAGTAATGAAAGGATACAATATCGAAGTAGTATTTAAACTCAAGGATGGTAATGCTTGGATAGTAAATGGTAATAATATAACGGAAAGCATACTAAGCGATACTGATTTTACCGTCACATATCAGGATGAAATGCTCCTGAAGGAACAACTTGAAGCTCTACTCGGAGCAGAAGCAGCTTCGAAAGTAAGTGCCCGTCAGTTCTCTCTTATGTATAATGAAAAGATGGGATATAATGCAATCCTGAGCTTAGATCTCAAGCATCAGTTAGATGCCTTAAAAGAGAATGAGAGCCTCCAAGAGCTGGCGAAGATTGATACGGATAAAATAATAGCAAACTTATTTTCTTATGATAAACTGACAGGGGAGTTTATCCTACAGTCCGTTGACCGTGTCAGTGCGGATGGAAAGGCTGATTTTAGCCTTTCAGATAGCTCGGATTATATCGTTATATTAAGTGATAAGGTTATATTTGATGCAGATACCCTTGCTAAGGTTAAGGTCAATGGGATGGCAGCAGGTGAAAGCATCAACAAGACACTTTATATCGGTGGTACGGAAGGTAAGTCGGAAATTTTAACAACTGTTCTTCCGGATGTGGTTCAAGAGGCTATTGATGAGCAGCTGGTTACCGTAACGATTAATTATAGTTCGAGTGATCAATCCATCGCTAAGACAGACTCTTTCGGAGAAGTTGTAGCTAAGAAAGCAGGTAAAGCAACTATTACGGCTACTATTATAATAGGTGAGAATGAACTTGAATATAAAATGGAAGTGAACGTAAAGAAAGCATATATTAAGTTTACCAAGAGTGCTCATGTCATAAAAATTGGTAAGGATGTAAAATTTACGGTTTCAATCGGTGGATACGATATAAGTAAACTTGAGTGGATGACTTCAAAGAGAAAAATTGCTGTCGTCAAAAAAAATAGAGGCAAAAAGTCTGCCTATGTAACCGGTGAAACTAAAGGAACGGATTATGTCTATATCCGAATCCCTTTGGAGAATGGAGACTATGTTACTAAAGAAGTAAAGGTAACAGTAGAAGCTTCAAAGTAAAAATAGAAATACATAACGGTATTTGCAATTTATTATATAAGTGCTGTCGTATTAGCGTAAGTATCGTGAAGCGACAGCACTTTTTTGTAAAATCATCCTTTTGAACGATGCTTTTTAAAGCATCTTTCTCTAAAATTTATGCTTGAGGAGGTATGATGCAAACCGTTGTATCTACCTTTGGTATCCTAATGGGCAGTGAAATCTACCGATGGGGTCTCGACGGGATATATGGTGTACGGCTACACACCGTACATATTAGTCAGGAACGGATGTACCTTACATTTGGAACGCGGCTCAGACTATGAAGGTAGAGTTACTGCACGGAATGACCGGGAAGCAAGCGGTACTGGATGCTGCACAGAAGCTGCTTCATGAAACCGGTGTAACGGTAGACATTACCGGATGGTAGCACAAGAAAAACATATACAATAGAGGTAATGCAATGAAAAAGGAGGAGATATATGGGTAAATTCTGTACGAATTGTGGAGCAGAGTTATATGATAATGCCGTATTCTGCGGAAAGTGCGCTATGTCCGTGGCAAATCAAAGTCATAATAACGGCGCTGTATCAAATTATAATTTGCCAAGATATATCGGCTTTTCCGAGCGTATAAACGACCCGGAGGTAATTAAGCAGATAGAGCATAATAATAAAAAAGGTCGCGGATGTATTTTCATCGGTATTCCTTTGCCATTTATCATTTTTCTAATAGTCAGCTTTGTTTCCGAGGAGATAAGAACAGCGGATGCGCTTGTTTTCGGCGGCGGAATATCAGTTGTGTTTTTATTGTTTTACTTATTTGGTTCTTATCTTACCAACGCGAAGCGCAGTTGGGACGGCGTTGTTATTGATAAAAAGACCAAAAATAAAAGCAGACGATTTCGTGACGGTGAAGTACAGAATTACATTGAATATACGATATATTTCCGTACCGACAGCGGCAAAAAGGAGTACAGTGTAAGCAACTCCTACGGTGCTCCTGATTACAGAGATTATTATGATTATCTGAATGTCGGCGACCGTGTCCGCTATCATCCTCAGCTGGCGTTTAAATATGAAAAGTATGACAAATCAAATGACAGTGTAATTCCCTGTATGTTCTGTAAAACAATGAATGATATAAAGAGCGACCGTTGCGAAGTATGCAATAGTTTACTGTTTAAATGATGATGTTATTTGTGCTTTCATTCAGTAAAAACATTAAAGGACTTGAATACAAAGGTTTCCATACTATCGATTTGTCGATAGATGGAAACCTTGTTTTTTAATGGCAACTGGACTTTGGCAAGTTTGTTCTATATGTGGAAATATATAGTAGATTTGCCGGAGGTTTAGTTATATAATGATTTTGGGAAGGTTTCACTTATAGAGTGATAAATTGGGTGATTACTAAAGAGGCAACAACACAATTACCAACGATAAGGGGAGTTAAAAGCAATGGATAAAGAATGGGCTAAGAAGAATAAACGAATCCAGGTTTTACTTGGTAGAGAAAGTACATATAAGGAAGGAATAGAACTGCTCATAGAGTTTCGGAAGTTGATGTTTGAACAGATTTCACAAATTATAAACGGGTATCCTGACAGAGCGTTTTATCAGATGCCGTTTGCAAATGCGAAAGGTTATCACAATAAGTCTCTCTCATATTCAATTTGGCACATTTTTCGAATCGAGGATATTGTGGCACATACATTGATTAAAAAGGACGAGCAAATATTTGTGATTGGCGACTATCAGAGGAAAATCGGCTCGCCTATCATTACAACAGGCAATGAGTTACAGGGACAAGAGATTGAAGAATTTTCAAAAAAACTTAATATTAGTGCTTTATATGAGTATGCCAGGGAAGTTATGCTTTCCACCAACCTAATTCTTTCAAATCTGGAATATTCACAGATGAAGACGAGATATTCGGATGAGGATAAAGTAAGACTTACCGAATCCGGTTGTGTCAGCTCGAATGAGAATGCCATCTGGCTTATCGATTATTGGTGTGCTAAGGATATTTTTGGCTTGATTAAAATGCCATTCAGCAGACATTGGATAATGCATATCGAAGCAATGCGACGGATAAAAAATAAGTTGTGTAAAAATGCTCGTAAGGGTGTGGATATTGTAGCATACTGTGGACTTTCCTGTTATCACTGTTTCTTAGGTGAATGGTGCGGATCCTGCAGGACGGATTATAATGTCTGCTCCTTTGCCACAGAATCCGAGGACAAAAGATGTCCTAATGTAGTATGTTGTATGGAAAAGAATATCGATGGATGTTATGAATGTTCAGAACTGGAAGACTGTAAGAAAGGCTTTTTTATACCGAATAATGATGGAACAGCTGCAGCTAAAGCACAGGCTATGTTTATAAGAAAATATGGAAAGAAAGCGTTCCTTGAGGTTCATGATAAGCTTCATGAGAGGTTTTATTTTGCCAAAACTCAGGAGATACTGGGACAGGATATGCATGAAGGATTGAGTATACTGGAGAATGAATATAATAATTGAATCAATATCATAAATCATAATTTGTGAAAATAATAGTAAGGGGGGGTAATAATGAATCATAAGGGAACAAAGACAATTGAAACAGAGCGATTGATTCTGCGAAAATTTACAAAGGATGATATCGGTCCTGTATATAATAACTGGACATCGGATGAAGCTGTCACTAAGTATCTTCGTTGGCCAACCCACAAGGATATGTCAGTAACAGAAAAAGTCATAAATGAATGGATTGCGGCTTATGAAAACCCATCCTATTATCAATGGGCAATCGAACTAAAAAGTATTGGCAAACCGATTGGAGCTATATCTGTTGTGGATATGAATGAAAAACTGGATATAGTACATATCGGCTATTGTATCGGCAGTAAATGGTGGCATAAGGGAATTACCAGTGAGGCATTTAGTGCCATAATCCCGTTTCTGTTTGAAGAAGTGGGAGTTAATAGAATCGAAACTCAGCATGAGCCCAACAATCCTCATTCCGGCAATGTTATGAAGAAATGTGGCTTAAAATATGAGGGAACGCTTCGTCAGGCTGATTTCAACAATCAGGGAGTTGTTGATGCATGCATGTACAGTCTGCTCCGAGAAGAGTATTTTACCCGAAAAAACCGGACATTGAATATTGAATAAAATTATGTATCCTATTGTGGCATGTGGTATGAACCGGAGGTCGGATATGCCGTGGTAGAACCGGTAGCAACTGCTCCGGACTGATTTCGTCCCTATTCAAGTTCAACAGTCCGGAAAAAAGATAATCAGTGTCTTTTTATGGTTTTGTATCTTATAATATATAACAACACAATGAAATGCTAATACCTAAATACCAGGAGAGGATTTAATCTTATGATAAAAAATTTAATTTCTGTTTTTATAATACTTACTCTTATAGCTATATTAAGTGGTTGTTCAAAAAATGAAAATGCTCAATTTGATAT
>JAAYTK010000041.1 GCA_012523775.1 Clostridiales bacterium
ATTAGTTCTCTAAGTTTTTTTGATATTCTGATACGCTGATACAAGGCAGCATAGGTTATTTCATCCATCCCATCTATATAATTCTGAGGATAATTCTTATTTATACCCGCATTACTTAACAGGTTTACGGCTTTATTATAAGCAATAGCCGCTTCCTCTTCTGTTGTGTATCTTCCTATTATATAATACCCGTTTATATGTATCTTGGCTTGATAGAAAGGCAGTCCTTTTTTAAAGCATTTTGTCACTCCGTGATATTTATTAATAATTTCTATATTGGAATATCGAAAATCCATATCATCCCCGTTGACAAAGAGATAATCTCTTCCCGGTACGGCATAATTCTTTATGCCATAGCGGGACATAAGATTTATCTGCATTCCGTATTCGGAGGTAAAAAGATGGCCTCCCCTTTTCACAATCTTATGACGGGCATAATAGAATAAATCTTCGACGTCAAATTTAAGCACTGTCTCGGTGTCTATATAATATAAGAAGAATCGCTTCTTAATATATATTGGATTCTTAATATAAATACCGTTATCCCTGTAATTGATTAAGACGACCCATTTGTGAAAGGACAATATACAGGATGTCGGATAATTGTCAATTTTGTATTTGGCGGGATTATATAGAATCTTATTGGCTAAATTATATGCCTTATGGGCCTTTTGCTCGGTGGAGTAGCTTCCAAGGCTTATATGCTTGCCAAGATAGGTGATGGAAGCCCTGTAATATAATTCGCCGTTTTTTTTAGTAGCCGAATAAACACCCTGTAACATAATAACCTCCTACCATGCATGGTGAATACCTATATTAACTATACCAAAATATGAAAAATGTCGCAATCCATTGTAAAATGTTAACAGAATATTACATACGAAGGAAGTAGTAAGGGCCGGAAAAGCCTTAAAAATCGTACTATTTCTGTAGAATATGAATAAATTACCATGTGTCAGCATAAAATAATTAATATATTCTTAATAATTTGTTAAAATTTATATAGGCAATATCAATAAAAACAGCTTTTAACTCAAACGGGTATTTGGCAGTTTAGACCATAAGTGTTAAAAACTGGTAGTAAATTGTGGTTGGATTTTACGAAAATTCACTTTTCTTATTGACACTAAAATTTGTGGGACATATAATGCAGGTTAGCATTAGCGATAAAACCAAAAATTGGAAATGAGGATTATTAAAATGACAATTATAAATACGTTTCTTCAAAAGAAGAAGCTGCGTGAAAATAACCATGGTGTATTTATGGTATTTGCGGCATATGTATTGTCATTCCTTTTGCTTATTGTAGGATCAGATACTCTGTACAATATTAAATCCAAAGCAAACGGAATGATTACACAATCTGATGAAGTAAACCAGAATAGCATTATAGAAGAGCAGTATAGCTATAAGGTGGAAAACAGACTGGATTACAGACTAAAATATCAAGAGATGTACCGACAGGCTACAAGTATTGCAGAAACAGACCAAAACGAGGACGGTAATACCATAACCCTGTTCAGCATACCGCAGGAGGACATGGTTACGGTTACGGAGACCTTAACACAGAACGACTTATCTGTCGCCGAAATGTCTCGGGAAATATCACAACAAATGTCTCAGGAAATGTCTAATTACATAACTCAGGACATTGCTCGGGAAATTGAGGTTGCAAAAGTATCCGAGAGCAGCAGAGTCATTAATGCTACTGAAGAAGAAATAACCATACTGGAGAAGATCGTTGAGGCGGAAGCTACAGGAGAGGATATAATCGGCAAGATATTGGTCGCCAATGTAATCATTAACCGAACAAAGGATGATGAATTCCCCGACAAGATTAAGGAAGTCGTATTTCAGAAGGTGGGAGACGATTATCAGTTTTCTCCCATTGCCGATAAAAGATACTGGAGTGTAAAGGTGACCGAGGAAACCAAGGAAGCGGTTCAAAGAGCCTTAAATGGCGAGGACCATTCAAAGGGAGCTTTATATTTTATGGCCAGAAGACTTGCCAGAAAAAGCAGTGCAAGATGGTTTGATGAAAATCTGAAATGGCTTTTCAAGCATGGAGAGCATGAATTTTTCAGATAAATTTAATTCAATACTGGAATCTGATAAAAAGATATGATATAATCCGCCCTAACAGGCGGATTATTCTGTTTATCATATTGAATAAAGGGGACTTAGATATTATGAACCTAATGTATCATAGTACAAGAAACAGTAATATAAAAGTCACTGCATCCCAGGCTATATTGCAGGGCTTGTCTCCGGACGGTGGGCTGTTCGTACCGGAGTATATACCGAAGCTGACCATATCCATGGACAGGCTCTCCGATATGAATTACCATGAGCTTGCCTATGAAGTGCTAAAGCTTTATCTGACAGATTATACCGAGGATGAGTTAAAGGATTGTATTAGTAAGGCTTATGACGGGAAATTCGATACCCCTGACATAGCTCCCATAAGAAAGGCAGGCAGACATTTTTATCTGGAGCTTTATCATGGAGCCACTATAGCCTTTAAGGATATGGCTCTGTCCATTCTGCCTCATTTGCTTACTACCGCAGCAAGAAAAAACAATATATCCGATGAGATAGTTATACTGACAGCTACCTCCGGAGATACGGGTAAGGCTGCCCTGGCAGGCTTTTCGGATGTAAAGGGTACCAAGATTATTGTTTTTTATCCGAAGGACGGAGTGAGCAGGGTCCAGGAAAAGCAGATGGTAACCCAAAAGGGCGACAATACCTATGTAATAGGAATCAACGGCAACTTTGACGATGCTCAGACCGGAGTTAAGAGTATCTTCAACGATAAAGACCTGGAGAATAAGATGACGGAGGCAGGCTTACGGTTCTCATCGGCAAACTCCATCAATATAGGACGGCTGCTGCCTCAAATCGTATACTATATTCATTCCTATATCGAATTATATAGAAGAAATGAGATAGCACAGGGAGAGAAGATTAACTTTGTAGTCCCCACAGGCAACTTCGGCAATATTCTGGCGGCATATTATGCCAAGCAGATGGGACTTCCCATAAATAAACTGATATGTGCTTCAAATGATAATAAGGTTCTTTATGATTTCTTTCAGACAGGGGTATATGACCGCAATCGGGATTTTATACTTACAATATCCCCGTCCATGGATATACTCGTATCCAGCAATCTGGAACGCCTGATATATAGTATTGCCGGTGATGATACCCATAAGACCGCGGAATTTATGAGAGCCCTGTCAACTGAAGGAATATATGAAATAACCACCGATATGAGAAAGAGGCTTGAGTGCTTTGTGGGAGGCTATGCTACCGTAGACGAGACCAAGGATTCCATTCATAAGGTTTATACCGAGACGGGCTATGTCATAGATACCCATACGGCGGTGGCTGTAAATGTTTATGATAAATACCTTAATTCCGATAAGGACACCAAAAGTGTTATCGTGGCAACTGCCAGCCCATACAAATTTGCGGAAAACGTACTCGAAGCCATTACCGATAAAAGAATACCCGAGGACGACCATGAACAGGCAATGCTGCTTAAGGAAATATCCGGTGTTCCCATACCCGATGCCATAAATGAGTTACATTTAGCCGAAATAAGGCACAATAAAGTATGCGATACCGATAAAATGAGGGCTGAAGTGGAGGAAATCCTGAAAATAATCTAATTATGACAAAAGCATGACATAAATTTGACACATACAGGGTGCATTATATATGCATAGTCAAATATATGAGACAGGAACCATATGGCTGATAATCCATGACGGCAGATGAAGTCACATCCTATTCTACATCTGCTATCATTGATAAGGCTGTAAGGGGAATGTAAGAAGTAAGGGGTTACCCCATCAATTTTGACTACAATATAATCGTCCGACAAAGGGTATTTGAGACGATAAAGGGGAACCGGTTAGAACTGGTAAATCAGGCATAATATGAGATAAAAGACTTGACCTTTTTTTCCTTTATTGTTATAATCATCTTGTTGTTGGAATGATTATATTGATGCGTTTCTTTCTCTTGATAAATGGGGAGTAGCAGACGCAAAAATATAATACCAAACCATATATTTTAAGGAGGAAGTAAGAATATGAAGACAAAATTCTTCAAGAAGTTGTCTTTCGTTCTGGCAGTAGCAATGGTTCTTTCCGTATTTGCTCCTGCCGCTGGAGCTTTTGCTGCAGGAGAGCCGAAGCTTAACAGCACTAAGAAGTATTTACATCTTAGTGGTAAGCCAGGCTCAAACGAATTCAATTTCAACATTAAGAACAAAGTTAAGGGTTGGAAATACTTCTGGGAATCTGCTGATGAAGCAGTTGCAGAAGTAAACGAGAAGAATGGTGTTGTTACAGCTACCGGAGTTGGTAAGACAAAGATAACCTGTACCATTACCGATGCTGACGGTGAAGAGGTTGCCGAGCTTGTAGCTACCGTTACCGTAAGAGACAACATCGAGACAGTTACAATCAAGAATCCTGTCGAGAAGCTGAATGTAGGCGAAGAGCATGATTACAACAGAAGCTTCGTTACATTAAGCGGAAGCACAAAGAAGACATCTTCCGTAACCAGATGGACAGTTGAGCCTGAAGGTGCTGAGATCGACGATAAGGGCGTATTCAAGGCAAGTGCTCCTGGTAAGTACACCGTTACAGCTCTTTCATTCCAGTCACAGGCTAAATACGATGATTGGAAAGCAGATCCCGAGAAGTACGCTGACTATGTATTAGATACTGATACTACTAAATTAACAGTAGCTGCATTCATGGTAGAGGCTAAGCAGAAGGATCTGACCAGCGTAAATGTATTATTCTCATCTCCTATGACAGAAGAAGAGGTTAAAGATAACATTTACGTTAACTACATGATACACGACGTTGCAATCAAAGAGCAGGCTATTAAGGGCATTTCAATGTCTGCTGATGGTCTGATTGCAACAGTTGAGATTTATGACTACTTCGTTCCTAAGGTAACATACAGAGTTACTTATGAAGGAATGGATCATAAGCAGTTCGAAGCTGCTACCACAAATCCTGAAGACGTA
>JAAYTK010000042.1 GCA_012523775.1 Clostridiales bacterium
GCCGATATCCTTAACCTTCTTAATATTGTCTTTATATTTATCAACATATAGACTCCCTGCATCATTTAAAGTAACCAAGAACACCTCGGATACATCCTTTATACCATGCTTTTTCAGCTTATTCATAAGCCATTTCTTATCTTTATTCATCTGCTTAAGATTTTCCTCGATAAGCTTGCCGTCATATACCAGCTCAGTGCTTATGCCTGACGGCTTTACCTCAATATTCATATCCTTAGGGGTTAAGGGTAAATATTCCGGCTTCTTAAGAACCGACAAACTTCCGTTTGGCTCAAGTATGGCATAATCCACCTCATTCAGATCGAATATTCCCTGGTTCCTAAGTAACTCCAGCACATCTGATACTCTAAACTTCATCTTTCTTAATACATTTTCCATTATCTTGCCACTCATTATTACTATTACCGGCTCTCCCTCTATTACTTTGGCTAAATATCGCCATTTTAAAGTCACACACTGCATAAGATATGCTAATAAAGACCATGATAACAAGCCGACGAAATGAGGCCATGCCCTGCTCGATAAATCTATTGTTGCCTCCGAAGCAATGGAACCTATGGTAATTCCCAGAATATAATCAAAAAAAGTCAACTGGCTTATTTGCTCCTTACCTAATATCTTTGCAAAAATCAATAAAGAAAAAAAGCTGATGATTGCCCTTACAACTACTACCAGACCTTCATTCACGTTTAACCCTCCAATTAAAATAAAAATATACAACATATATTGTTGTATATTTCAAAAAATATATTCTGTTATTTAATTAAGGTCTTCTTACATAATCATAAATATAAATCTGCTTTTAGATAGTCTTAATATATATGTAATGCAAAAAAACTTGTCCAACAATAAATCAGGAGGCCGC
The DNA here is from genome assembly GCA_012523775.1 of Clostridiales bacterium. Lineage (GTDB taxonomy): Bacteria > Bacillota > Clostridia > Lachnospirales > Lachnospiraceae > Mobilitalea. Next base: position 887 of record JAAYTK010000042.1, read on the forward strand.
TTATGATAACATAAGTAGCCTCCTGTATTCATTTGCGTTTATATTTTATATGTACAGTGCAGTCTAATAGCCCGAATGAGCCTTGTCCTGAACCGCTCCGAAATAAGCATATTTGGGTTTGAAGTTAAGGTCAAAGAGTAGCGGACTCCGGTCTCTTCTCCATGACACACCATCCGAAACGCCCCAGAACGTAATTCCGCTTACATTGGTTTTTCCTGCTTCATTGCTTTCGAATATTCTGCTGACAAGCTCATAGTAATACCTTCCCTGTTCCCTAAGGTTCTCATCGGTAGGCTGCAAAATATTCTGCCAGGTTCCTAGGCTTACATCTATTTCAGTAATCTGAACATCGAGTCCGGTAGCACTAAACGCCTCTAAGGTATTCATATATTTATCAATAGAATCCTTCGTATATAAATGGCCCTGACATCCGATTCCATCGATTAATGATCTTCCGTCTTCATCAACCAGGGTTTTTGCCAGATTTACAACGTGCTGGGTCTTAAACTGTTCATTATAATCATTATAGTATAACTTAACATGCTCAGGAGCATATTTATCGGCAAAGTAAAATGCATACCATATATAGTCGTCGCCTATGATTTTTCTCCAGTTGCTGTATCTAAGAGCACCGTTATCCTCAACGGCTTCGTTAACAACATCGTATGCAAAAAACATATCAAGATAGCCAAGTTCCTCTAAGAGTTCAAAATTCTGTTTTATGTAGCTTTCCATTCTGGCCAGCATTGTATCTCTGTCAACCAGTGGTTTGCTTTGGTCAAAGTCCTCATGGAATATCCACTGCGGAGTCTGACTGTGCCACACCAGTGTATGACCCCTAACCTGCATATTGTTTTCCTTTGCCCATTCCAGTAATTCAATGGTTCTTGCAGGATAGTCTACTATTAAATCATTGGCCGCTTTACTCTTTTCATGATTTAATATGGCTTCCGGCTTCATATCATTTTCCATTGTAACTGAATTATAGTTTTCAATGATATTATCAGAAAATGTCCTGATTACGAAACCGTTAATGCATGTGCCAGTGTTTACCAGACCATGGGAATCATAAACGCCTTTGATTCCACCTTCGATTAAAGGAAGCTCTGAGACAATATATTCCTCGTAGACTTCTTCGACCTCTTCTACCTCTTCGACTTCCTCGACTTCTTCAGCTTCTTTAGCTTCTTCCCCGGTCTCATCTCCATCATCTGTTGCTTCACCAGAATTAACATCGATGTTTTCATCCTCGTCCTTACTGTCGTCTTTTCCGTCCTCAGCTTCTACTGAATTGTTATTTGGTGTATCCTTAAGAGTCTGCTCGTTCTTTTTTGAACAGCCGGCTATGACTATCAAAAAAGAAAGCATAGTTACAACTAGTATTAAAAGCTTAAAGTTACGTTTCATGGTTGCCTCCTTCAACTATTATCTTACCCCTTATCCCCATCATAAATCGCTTTATAATAACATAAATAATATTCTTGGTCAACATATATAAAGATTTCATAGAATATCAGGTATTATTAATGCAATTTTTACTGTTTTAAAATCCACCGGCTCCGCCTCCGTCTCCGGAAAAACTTCCTCCGGACATTGTGGAACCTCCATCAAATGAACTGCCGAATATATCGCCGGAGCTGTCTCCAATAATTCCGGAAAACATTATATACCAAAATACCCAGTTTCCCGATGAATAGTCTTCATCATAATTAAGATTAGGACTTTTAATACCTCCTACATTAAGAGCCAAAGCATATATCAGAGTCGGATTTAATGAATTAAATATATCATCCTTTGAAAAATCTGATTTATACTTTTTCATGTATCCTCTGAAGCTTATCCATTTCTTATACTGAATATATCCTTTATCAGACAGTCTGTTGAATAAGCAGAGTCCAAATACCAATAAAGGTATAGCCACGGCAAAGCTTATTAATCCTATAATACTGTCAAGTATCACCATAACGATTCCAAGCACGATATTTATTACCGACAGTATAATTAATACCGAGCCCTCCTTGGTCTTACTGTGATCAGTATATCCCATTTTACTAACGGCATCTTTAACCTTCTGTCTCCACTGACTCTGTGATTCATAAAACTGCCCTTGGTTGTATTTACTATGATGCTTAATATCATTTGTGCTTACTTCATTACCGCTACCTAACTTCTCAAACAGCCAATGCATAAAATATCTCTCATGGCTTAATAAATACATATCCCCGTCTTTGATTTTTTTAATAATAAAATTATCGTTATTTTGAATATCTATGGATTCGTCCTCACCATCTATTCGCAAATATCCTTTTCTGAATAAATCCAGAATAGTGGCAAAAATTACATTACTTCCCGATAACATACCTGCGATAGAAGCGGCAACTGCCGGTGTACAGTCCTCAGGAATATCTCTAAACTCAATTCGAAGTAATTCCTTGTTCACCTTTCTTCTGCATTGATACATTACAATTATAAATGCCAATACGCTAATCCCGCTGACTACAAAGAATATATAATTCAAAATCCTCTTAACTGCTTCTCTTCGTTGTCTGTCCTGTTCGATTTTCTTCTGTCTGGCGGCTTCCTCAGCGATAATATCATTATATTTATCTGCGTCGTGAACATTGGTTGACTTCGGAATATAATCCTTAGGAAATACAATCTTATGTTCTATGGATGTGTCGGAGTCTATATCTTCGGCATTTAACCTATAAATCTGATTATCGATTATATCAATCCTGCTGTTTTTTGGGGCATATACATATAACTTAACAAAATTATTATTATCCTTTTGCGGTAGTCCAATATTTATTATTAGGTTTCCAATAGACGTTTTATTGTCTTTACCGATAAATTTATAATTAATTAAGCCGGCATCATTATATTTTACTGCCATATCCTTCAAAACATAGCTTACTCTGAAGGTCTTTATTTCATCCTTGGATGGTGAATATATTTTCACTGTTGTCTTATTACTTTTCTCTATTAAGGTGTATACCCCTTTGTCTCCGTTCTTAGCCTCTGATACCTGAGAAAAATAAGATATATCATTGCCATTAACTAAAGCGACCTCAATATCAGACATATCTGAGATATTCTTCAGATCAATATCCCTATATACACCGTTATATTTATCATTAAACTTAAAGCTTATGTCCTCTGAGACTACTAAATCACCGTTTTCCTGCAGATTAGCATCTATTATCCATTCGGTGATATGTATATCTTCTTCTGCATTAGCATATTTAGGAAAACATATTAATGATAAAAACATAATCGACAGAATAATTAAGCCTTTGAAATATTTCTTCATCCAAACACATCCTTCCCCTGTTCAAGGTTAATTATAACATTCTTTATATATTATTTCACATAAATATTTACAATATCTATAATAATTATACTGTTTCCCGATATCTGTATACTTAAAAACCAATTATAGAAATATTAGAATTTGCTTAGAAAGTAAAAAACTGACCGATAGTACATATTTGTACATTGTTATTACGGGCTACTAATGCTAATATATTTTCAATAAATATTCTAGGGAGTAATTAACAATGTATACTAAATTAAAGAAATCAGAAGCTACCAAAAAGCGAATTATTCAATCCGCACAGAAGTTATTTCAGCAAAAGGGTTTTGATGCCACCTCCGTTAGAGAGATAGTCGAGGATGCCGGCTATGCAAAGGGTACATTTTATTTGTATTTTGAAACGAAAGTGGATCTGCTTGTCTATATTACGAATAGTCTGTTTGAGGTTTTTTATGAAGTTCTTTCTAAGGAACTGTCTGTTATGAGCGATGAGCCCTTCACTCAGATTGATAATTTTATCCGTGAGATATGCCTTCGTATTCTAGAATCCGGGCTGGATTTCAGACTGCTCCATACCAGTGAGATATTTGGCATAATATCCGAACAGAAAATCGATGACCATTTTATAAACAAAACTATCGATAAAATCACCGAATTTCTAGATGAAGGTATTAACAGAGGGTTCTTTCGAAAGCTGGACAGTAAGCTTTACGGTAGGATTATTTTTGACATCTCCCATCATCTGATGGAGTCGGTTATGCTTTATGAATATCCGACGAATATGGAGATTGCAACAAGGGAATTATCATTAATTATCAGAAAAATAATCGAAAAATGATTGGAGCTGTATGATATGTCATTTATAGAATTCAAGCATGTAACCAAAGACTACGATATGGGGACACTAAAATGCAGAGCAATAGATGATATCAGCTTTAAAATCGAAAAGGGTGAATTTGTAATAATACTGGGCCCAAGCGGTGCGGGAAAAAGTACCCTGCTTAATCTATTGGGAGGACTCGATTATGTATCAGATGGTTCCATTTTGATAGACGGGGATGACATAACAAAATATGATGAGGACGATCTGACTACATATCGTAAGGACGCCATCGGCTTTGTATTCCAGTTCTATAATCTGATTCCCAGCTTAACTGCTTATGAAAATGTCTCTCTTATTAAAGCCATCAAAAAGGATTCATTGGATGCCATAGAAGCCCTGGAGCTGGTTGGTCTTTCCCTGCATCGCGACAAATTTCCTTCCCAACTCTCCGGCGGTGAACAACAGAGGGTTTCTATCGCAAGAGCAATATGCAAGAATCCAAAGCTTCTTCTGTGCGATGAGCCTACGGGAGCGCTCGATACTGAAACCGGACTAAAGGTGCTTGAGCTACTGCAGAAGCTAAGCAGACAAAAGGGGCAAACAGTAATTGTTGTAACTCATAATGACCATATGGCCTGTGTAGCAGACCGTGTTATAAGAATGAGAAACGGCAAAATCAGTGAAATTATAATGAATCAGTCACCGTTGCCTGTGGAGGAGGTGAAATGGTGATGCTTCTCAGAAAAATGCTCCGCGACATGAAGTATAATTTAAGACAGTTTATCTCCATTTTTATTATGGCATTTTTGGCGTCGTTTGTATTCACGGGAATTAATGCGGAATGGTATGGTATGCAAACGGTAGCAGACAAATACTATAGGGAAACTAGGCTTTCGGATATCTGGGTTATAGGAAGCATTTTTAGCAAAGAGGATGCCATGAGGGTTAAGGATATATCCGGTGTTGAGGACGTGTCACTTAGATTCAGCTCGAACATGCCTTTATTTTCCGATAATAATAAGGAGTTGAATATCAACATAATAGATGACAATACCCTCTCGATTCCTAAGGTTATACAAGGAAGCTCATTTGATGACACAATGGATGGAATATGGCTTGATTCATCCTTTGCAAAGGCAAACGGCCTCGAAATCGGAGATTCTGTTTCACTGGTATTTTCCGATTCAATAATTGAAAAGAATATATTGGGGTTAATTATTCACCCTGAACATGTCTACAGTACCAATGAAAGCGGCAGATTTACACCTGATCATGAAAATTATGGATTCGGATTCTTATATTCTTCATCACTACCCCAGGACTTTGAATTACATTATAATCAGATTCTGATAGAACTAAACGACGGGGTTAGGGAAGAAGATGTAACTAAAGAATTGGAGAATATGTTTTCCGACAGATTTATACTAATAATCAACCGTGATGCTCATCTTAGTGTGTCTACATTTGATAATGAGATCCGGCAAAATAAAGCCATGGGGGGAGTTTTCCCGATCGTATTTTTTCTGATTGCTGCTCTAAGTATATTCACCACGATGACACGAATAACATATTCCCAGAGAACACAGATTGGTACACTTAAGGCCTTAGGGTTTTCCAAGAAAACCATATTATTACATTACATCTCCTACGGTATATGGATTGGTCTTATAGGTGGAATACTTGGACTTATAACCGGACCCTTGGTTATACCCCCAATTCTTTTTAATATGCAAAAAACATTATACACACTACCCGAGTGGTCAATAGCTATATCTCCTGTTTCATTTGTTATTATTGCTTTATTAGCCCTAAGTTGTGGTATTTCCAGTTACCTTGCCTGTAGAAAGCAGCTTATTGAAGTACCTGCCGCATCATTGAGGCCAAGAGCCCCAAAAACCAATGTACACAGCAAAATCGAAAAAAGCAGGCTTTGGTATGGCTTAAGCTTCGCGGTTCAGTGGAACATTCGGGATATTATAAGAAGCAAAATCCGTTCAATTATGGCGACAGTCGGTGTTCTTGGCTGTACCGCTCTTCTGCTCTTTGGGCTTGGCCTCGGAGATACAGTAAACAGCGTAAGCTCATGGATGTATAACGATTTAAATGTATACGAGGACAAAATTAATATTGACCCCCAGGCTTCAATCGAAGATATCATAGTATTGGGCAGTAATTATACGGGTCAATGGATACAGGAATCCAATATTGAGATTAGGTATAATTATAAAAAGGAAAACGGCTTCCTTACTGTACTTGATGACGGTGATGGAATCAGATTTGAAGATAAAAATAAGAACAGAATTAATTTGTATGATGAGGGAATTGGAATTTCATATAAAATGGCTGAGCTTCTGGATGTGAAGGTCGGAGATATCATCGAGTGGAGAAGCTTCGGTCAGAAGGATTGGACGAGGTCAGAAGTTTCTGTTATTTACAGGACACCTATGGGTCAGGGATTGGCAATTAAGAGAAGCACGTATGATAGCTTAGGGCAAAGCTTTAAACCCACCTCACTTCTGACATATGATAGAACAGATGCCGACAGCGCATTGAGTGTTGTTGAAAGCATTCAGAACAAGGAAGTACTTAAGTCCAGCTTTAATGAATTATTGGATAGTATAAGAATGATAATCGCCATATTGGTTCTTGGTGCCATATTATTGGGAAGCGTCGTGCTATATAATTTAGGTGCTCTCTCATATACAGAAAGAATAAGAGAATTGGCTACTCTAAAGGTACTGGGTTTTCACCCCGGACAGATTCGTTCTCTTCTTCGTATGCAAAACATATGGCTTACAATCCTGGGAATTATATTAGGAGTTCCCATCGGATATTGGTTGGTTGGCTTTATGCTTTCAACCATGCCTGCTTCTATTGATATGAGTACGGATATATCCAAAACATCAGTAATTATCAGTATACTGGGAACATTTATAGTCTCAATTACCGTTAATCTGATTCTCTCAAGGAATATTAAGAGAATAAATATGGTAAGTGCTCTTAAATCAGTCGAATAATTATTTGTATGTCAAAAAATATAATTGGGACGCTGATACAGATATACTGTATAGCGCCCCTTTTAAGTGCATGGTTTAGTAATTCTCTTTCCTTACCTCAAAATATGCCTGTTTATATGTACATACAGGACATACTCCCGGTGCTTTTTTACCGATTACCAGATGTCCGCAAATGCGACATTCCCACATGGTCTGCTCAGACTTTTCAAAAACCTGCTGCATCTCAACATTATTTAGTAGCTTACGATAGCGTTCCTCATGGGATTTTTCGATATCTGCCACTCTGCGGAATTTTGCAGCCAACGCCGTAAATCCTTCTTCCTCAGCATCCTTAGCAAATCTGGCATACATATCAGTCCATTCATAATTTTCACCTTCAGCAGCATGTAATAAATTCTCTGCCGTGCTACCAAGATTACCAAGCTCCTCAAACCATAGACGGGCATGTTCCTGCTCGTTTCTGGCAGTGGACAGGAATATTTCAGCCAGCTGCTCATAGCCTTCTTGCTGAGCTATATGTGCAAAATATGTGTATTTATTTCTGGCCTGGCTTTCTCCTGAAAATGCCTCCATAAGATTTTTTTCTGTCTTTGTTCCTGCATACTTGTTGGTATTACTCATTATCAAATCCTCCTCTAAAATTAAATTATTTATATATTTTATAAAGGGGATTGCTCCTCCTCTAAAACTAAATTATTCATTAAAAGGATCATTTATCTTTTATCTCAGTTAATAATATTATAATATAAACCTAAATAATAATCAATACTATTATTAATATTATTATAAACAAAAGACAAGGGATTTAAGAAATATCCCCTGTCTAATATCTTACATAAACAGTAATAAACTTATTGCCATAACAGCCATTCCTGCAATTAAGCCATAAATTGAAAGATGATGCTCTCCATACTCTCTTGCAGAAGGGAGTAATTCATCAAGACTAATATATACCATAATCCCTGCTACCATGGCAAAAATTATTCCAAACGTGATGTCATTAAAGAATCTATATAAGAATAAATACCCTACCAATGCACCTATTGGCTCTGCGATTCCTGACAGAAATGAAAGCCTGAACGCCTTCTTCTTACTTCCCGTAGCATAAAATACCGGTACAGCAACCGCTATTCCTTCAGGCACATTGTGAATTGCAATCGCTACCGCAATGGGAATTCCAAGCTGTGGCTCGCTTAATGCCGCGGTAAATGTGGCTAAGCCCTCCGGAAAATTATGAATTCCTACAGCAAGAGCTGTAAATAATCCCATTCTCATAAGATTAGCCTTGTGTGATTCACTCTTACCATCCATTTCCTCAACCGTATGTATTTCATGTGGGTTTTCTGCTGACGGTACTACCTTATCAATAACAGCTATTAATAGTATTCCAAGGAAAAACGCACCTACCGTAAGCCATGATCCGTTTATCTCTCCCAATTCAACTATTAACGACTCTCTTGCCTTAGCAAAGATTTCAACAAAGGATACATATATCATCACACCTGCCGAAAATCCTAAAGCTATGGATAGAAATTTGACATTGGTCTTTTTTGTCAATAAGGATAGCGCCCCGCCTATACCGGTTGCAAGACCGGCAAATAGAGTTAAGGCAAATGCAAATATAACCGATGATAGCTCCATATTATCCTCCTTCTATGCTGAAATAAACGGATTATACTGTGGCATTCAACCGTTCTGACATTATAATCATAATAATCGCAAATAATAGCAAATACAAAGGATAAAGCCCAATATTGATTTTGTCTGCAATAAACCCGAAAACCGGTGGCATTAACGTGGTTCCTACATATGCACTCGCCATCTGTACCCCGATTACGGCCTGTGATTTATCCTCCCCGAAGTTAGCGGGGGTGGCATGAATAACAGACGGATATATGGGTGCACAGCCAAGTCCGGTAATAACAAGTCCCATAGGTGCTATAATACTGCCGGATATCGGAAGACCGATTAAAATTATCCCCATAAATATAACTATTAAGCCATATCTAATAAGTGCCCTGTCTCCTAATTTATCTGCTATAAATCCTGATAGAAAACGGCCTACGGTAATACCTAAGTAAAACAATGATGCAAGTCTTGCTGCCATCTCCGCGTTAAAGCCACGAAACTCAACGAGATAACTGCTGGCCCAAAGGCCTGCGGTTGATTCGAGGGCACAATAACTAAAGAATGTTATCAGAACAAGCTTAACACCACGAATCTTTATGATATCTGTAAGACTTAGTGCCTTTGATTGCTTCGTAGATCCGGTCTTCTTATCATCTTTCCTTTTCCAAAGAGGAAGACTTATAAACAGTATAGCCGTCAAAACTATCTGGATAACAGAAACTAAGAGATAACCGTTATTCCAGCCATAACCACGGGTTAAGCTGTAGCCCATAATATATGGACTCAAGGCGGCTCCTACTCCCCAAAAGCAGTGTAACCAGCTCATGTGCCTCGACGCATAATGAAGAGCCACATAATTATTTAAGGCCGCATCGACTGCTCCTGCTCCTAATCCATAGGGAACTGCCCACACACACAGCATATAATATGATCCGGAAACAGAAAATCCATACAAGGCCACCGCGGTCATAAGTACACTTATTGCGGTCACGAGTCCGGCTCCCAGTCTTCTGGTAAGTCTGTCGGATAATAAGCTCGATATCACGGTTCCGCAGGCTATAATCATTGTAATTATTCCCGCATATGAAATCGGTACTCCAAGTTGCCCATACATGACCGGCCATGCGGAACCCAGTAGTGAATCCGGAAGTCCCAGACTTATAAAAGCAATATAGATAATCGTCAGTAATAGTGAATACATTAATGTCCTCCTGCTGCAAGTCAGTTAATTAAGCTGTTAGTCATGCCTAAGTATCTTTCTGGCTCTGGGAGCTCGAAGCATGCTTGCCTGAGGCATATCATCCCCCAGTAGGGGCTGTAAATAGTAATATTTAAAGGCATCCGTTACATTATTGCCTTGTTCATTGATATATTCATCAGGCATAAGTCTTGTATTTGCAGCAACCTTCTCGAGGTTTGTCATTCTATATTCAACAGAATAGTTACCTGTTCTGTTTATTGTTATTGAACCATCGATATTATGCCATATAGCAAACTGTGCCGCCTTCTCACCAACTTCTCTTGCTTCGTGCTGATCTACGCTGGAAACACAGCCAAAGAATGACCTTTGCAGATATCCCAAGGTATCCGATCTGACTCTCTGTATACCAAGCTTTGCTTTTATCTGTTCTGACAAAAAGTCTCCTAAAAATCCCGTACCTGACAGTTGCCTGTTTCCATGGGCATCCACATCACCCTTTATATAATTGGCTATAATAGGCTTTCCGCTCTTATCCTTAATACCCTCCGATACTGCTACCATGCATCTGCCGTATCTTGAATAGACTGTCTTTACATCCATTAGGAACTTATCTAAGCTAAACTCACGCTCTGGCAGATAGATTAAATGAGGTCCGTCATCGGGATACTTTTGTGCTATGGCGGATGCGGCGGTTAAGAATCCGGCATTTCTACCCATAACGACACCGATATGAACACCGGGTAGCGCACGGTTATCAAGATTAAGTCCAATAAATGACTGTGCAACAAATCTGGCGGCTGACGGATAACCCGGTGTATGGTCATTCATCATTAAGTCATTATCAATAGTTTTAGGTATATGGATTGCTCTGAACTCATAATCAGACGCTTCGGCCTGCTGATTAACTATTCTGACAGTATCAGCCGAATCATTTCCTCCGATATAAAAGAAATACCTGACATTATGAGCTTTAAATACCTTAAAAATCTCCTGACAATAGGCTTCATCCGGCTTATCTCTGGTTGAGAACAATGCAGACGAAGGAGTCTTTGCAACTGACTCAAGATTGTGGGTCGTCTCCTGGGTCAGGTCGAGGAAATCCTCGTTAATAATACCTTCTACACCGTTTACAGCACCATAGACCTTGGTGATTTGTTGGAACTTTCTTGATTCGAGTACAGTTCCGACCAGTGATTGATTGATTACAGCAGTAGGACCGCCACCCTGTGCAACAACAACTTTTCCTTCAAGTACCATAGATTTTCTACTCCTCTCTTTTTGTAAATATATAATGTAAAATCATATTATTTATCAAAGAAATTCGCAATTCTCATCTATTATAAACCAATTTCATATATTTTTCCATAAAAATATCAATTGTTTATTCAATAATTATTTCTCCTCCCTCCACATGTCTCTTACTCATCTCACGTCTTAATTTTCTGTTTTCAACCGTATCAAATATTATAGAAAAATCATAATCTTCAGGATATAATTCTGAAGAAGCCACATGAAGCTTTACTCTTTTGTGATTAATCCAAATTTTTCTGTCAGCTAACTGAACTCTTAGAACACCCTTATCATTTACAGGCTGACATACAATTCCTATCTTTTTATCAGGGTATATCATCACGCTGTCACCTATTTGAAATTTCTCCAGAAGAGCATTGTTCTTTGTTGATTTAGTTATCTTACGGATACCGGAAGCTGATTTTCGGGCCAATTCTACTCCTGTAGAATTTGATTCCGGATCATATGAAATGCCATCGCCATAAGCTGCCTTCATCGCCGTTCTAATCATAGAATCGGGCATACCGAGTCTCCTGGATATATAGAAGGCACAGCTTTCTCCCGCTTCTCCTATTACTAATTGATAAAGAGGCTTTAGACTTTCCTTATCGAATGTCATTCTGGCATTTATGATTTTTTCAGTATTTTGAGCATATTGTTTAACTTCGGGATAATGGGTAGTTACCAGGAATAAAGCATTGCTTTTTCTTAACTCATCAAGTATTGCTATGGCAATCCCCATGCCCTCAGTGGGGTCTGTTCCGGACCCAAGCTCATCCATAATGACAAGACTGTCCTTATTAACATTCCTCAGGATTTCTAATACCCTGGTAATGTGAGCAGAAAAGGTTGACAGATTTTCCGATAAATTCTGTCCGTCTCCGATATCACACAGATAATTGCTGTTCATGCATATATCTGCCTCACTGCAGGACACATGAAGTCCGCATTGTGCCATCATGCAATTTAGTGCAACCGTCTTTATTGCAACTGTTTTACCCCCTGTATTAGGTCCTGTAATTACAATACCGTTTATTCCGTTTCCAATCTCAAATTGCAGCGGTACACAGACCCTTTCGTCCATAAGAGGATGTCTTCCATCCTTTAGGATAATTCTCCTGTCTGTATTTATCTTGGGATTGGTACAATTAAGCTCTAGGCTTAATTTGCCCTTTGAGAAGATATAATCCAGCTTTTCTATCATTTTTATATTCTGATACATTATCTCGGAGTTATCGGACACCATTGCTGTAAGTGAATATAAAATCCTTCTTACTTCATTTTCCTCATCAATCAAAAGCATCTGTAGCTCCTCATAATACTTAGCCACTGATGCAGGCTCTATGAATAGGGTGTTGCCGGTGGAGGATTTATCTATTACGCTGCCGCTTACCTTATGCTTATATTCCTTCTTAACAGGAACACATATACGTCCGTTTCTAAGGGTACTGAAGTTCTCAGTCATGTATTCACCATAGACCCTCATTATATTATCTGCCTTTGCCTTCATCTTCTCCTTAACCCGTTCTATATCGCTTCTTATGTTTTTAAGAAGCTTGGAAGCATAATCATCCACAGCACCGTTTCTTATTTGAAAATGTATGGTCTCCTTAACACTCTCCAGACTGTCAAGATTCTCCTCATAATAGGGCAGTGACACCTCAAACATCTTACCTCTGCATAGATAGTCTTTCAGTCTGCGTACCGCCACCAGGGACTTTTCAATCTCCTCCAGCTCAAATGCACTTAAGCATTCACCCTTTTCGGCACTTTGAATAATATCCTTAATACCCGCTAAAGAGACCAGCGGCGGAGCGCCCAGCTTTTCTATTAACATCTTCGCTTCTGTAGTATCTCTAAGCCTTGCCCTTAACTCATTTTCATACAAATATGGAACCGTATTCTTAATCTCCTCTTTAGCCCAATTAGTTAAGGCCATATCCATCCATATCTTCTTTATTTTATCAAATTCAATATCACGTTCTACCTGCATCACTATAAACACATCCTTTTCAATTCTAAACAAAAACATATAAAAGCCATGGGTATATGCCAAACAATGCATAATACTCCATGGCTTAAAAATCCTATGGCTCCGATAATCGTAACCGATAAAATATACAAGTAAATAAAATATACAAGTAATAGGACGAACTTGCCTATTATAAAATTAAGCATGACCATACAGCCATGCTTATAAAACTCTTACATATAAAATATTAAGCACATTGTTGGCATATGTGCGGTCAATAAAAAGACCCGCATGAGGGCAACTTAAAAACAGACTACCCTCTGCAAATATTTAATTTGCCTTATTCTCCTTCACAACAATGCTTAACATAAACTACCTCATATCTTTATTAATATACAAATAATACCTTATGATTTTATCTTTGTCAATTGGAAATTTACTAAACAGAACGAAGGGTTCTCTTAATACCTCGCCATTCAGGAAGGTATTTATCCATATATCCTTTAAATATATGATTGTGACTGGCCTCAAGCAAATGAACAAGCTCGTGAACCACAACGTATTCAAGGCACATAATTGGCCTTTTGGCAAGCTGCAGATTAATAGATATACGCTTATCTCTCGTGTTACAGGAACCCCATCTGCTTTTCATATTTCTTATTGATACAGACTCTGCATGAACACCGATAATTTTCTCCCATTTATCAAAAAGAACAGGAAGCTTATCTTTTAGCTGCCTACGGTACCATTCCGTAAGGAGTTTCTCCCTCTGTTCTGCTGTACAGTCATTCTTTATGGTCAGAATTAAAGAATCATCTATGATATCTGTTCTGCATTTGGAACCTGTAACAATTCTTAACACATACGGCTTACCCCATAAATAGTGAATTTCGCCATCCACATAATCATATTTGTATTGAATATTACTGTTTTCAAATTTCCTCTTTTGTTTCTCAATCCATTGAATTTTATTTGTTACGAATTTAATAATCTCCTCATTCTTCATTCTTAGAGGAGCGGATATGCTTACTCTGCCATCATGACCTGATACCCTCAGATACATGTTTTTTATATTCTTTCTGTTTATATCAATTTCTATATTAGAAACGATTATTTTCTTAGTCATAGCTTATTTTCCTTAAATATGATTTGAATATATTGATTCCAAAAGATGATTCTAAAGACATAAACCGTTTTAAATTATGCAAATATTAAAATATAGTGTCAAATTATGTCACATCAGGTTTTTATATATCATATTATATAATATCACATTTGCGAAATTGTGGATTGAGAATAATAATAAATAGGAGGTTATACATGGCATTCTTTAGTTGTAATAATAACAGCTGTAATATCAGCTTGGCAAGACACCTATGCGATTTTATCGGCGAAACCGTAACCATCTTTACAACCAGCGGCGGACCATCAGGATGCGGCTTCACAGGATGTGTCTTATCAGTCAATCAATGCTTCGTGAGATTACTAACAGATATTGGCTCTCCTCCTTCGAGTCCTATTGCAGATAATATATGCGGGGATTTTGACGGAAAGAGCAAGGGCTTAGGTTTCGATGCCGTAGGAGGCGTAGGCATAGGCCCACACAGAAGAGACGACCGTCGTAAATTCGGTTCTGTATGCGACATACCGATTGAGAATATCGCTGCATTCTGTCACAATGCCATATAGGATGTGACTTGGGGACGTTTACTCAAAAAACGTCCCCTCTACATTGATATACACTTATATCATTTATTAATTTCCTGCACATTTACCCACATAGTAGGTTTCAGTCGGTCCAAGATAGCTTTCGGCAGGCTTCTTACCCTCCGGATAGATTACCAGCTTCTCCAAGACAAACCCGGGACTTACCGCATATATACGAAGCGTATTTAACCCTGCTTTGCAGCTTATTTTGCTGCTATGTCTATGGATATTATTCAGTACCCTCTTATCCCAGAAAGGATTTCCGACATAATATCCCTCAGGTATTATGTCAATAACATCTATGGCATCCTCATTCGCTTGAATCCCATAATATAAGGTATTCTCCATACTTACAGGATTTGAGGGTTGCATATATAATTCAGCTTCATATATTCCCGCTTCCTTTGTAACGAATCGATACTCGAGATAGGGTGCGTCCTCACCTGCGGTAAAATATTCGGTAGTCGGGTATACCTTTACGGCTGATAAGGTCTTACCATATCCCTCTAACACCTTGAAGCCACAGACATCACCCTGCTTATTTTTTACTTCTTTGTTCATATAATAATGCTCTGCTTCTATGGATATATAACCCTTGGTATCGACAAAGGTCATCTTTGATAATCCTGTTGTATCAGGCAAAGCAGCGGGTACTAGTATTGTACAGGTACCACATGGCATTTTTACTGTTATGCTGCCATCCGTATAGTCACCCATGATGCTACGGTCAATCTTAACAGTGATTACCTCTGTCACTTTATCCTTGCCGTCGAGGCTCCCCTTAAGAGCCGAGCAGGTCAGCCACTTATTATTACATGTGATCTCATATTCCGCCACCTTATCACTTATACTCGATATGGTAAATGAAGCCTCAGTCACTCCGGGTTCCAGAAAATCATACATGTATATCTTATTCTTATGCCATGCAGCTCCTTCCGAATGCTCTTCCGTACCGTCTATTGATACCATCAGTCTGGGTTTATTAGCCGGTATTACATTATGTAATATAGGGTTCTGACATTCCTCTTCATTCCAGTGGACAAAGCCGATATGCTCCGACAGACCGAGACCATACCATTTACCGTTATCTATGGTATGATATTGCTCTACCAACTCCCTGTCCCTCTTATGGCATTCTGCAATCTTTACGGCCAGATCATTGGCCACCATTTTACCGAGCCTTGCATCATAACGATTCTTTCCTGCCAAAAGCTGCATCTTCTGAAGATTGAGATTACCTACGGCAGGATAATATACCTGTGCAAAATATAATGATAGATTGTCGGGGGACAACTGCCGGTAAAGCTCGTCGGCCAATCCAAGCAGGTAATCTATTTCCTTTAAGGTATTGTCGGTTTCCTTATAATTAACGGGATGATATACGTCTGCATTCATATGCTCCGGTCTACGCTTATATGCGATTCTGGTATAACCTGTCAACAGTTCATAGACCTTTTGCTGCTGACCGTCATCCAAAACACCCTCGAATTGCTTTTGAATCCACTTTCTCGTATATATATCTGTGGTATTAATTGCCTCCGTTCCCCATTTATCAAAATCGTAAGCCAAATCCAAGAAAAATGACAGGGGATACTCCTGAGTACTAATATCACCTACATTAACAATCCACAAATCGCGAACTCCAAAATCATATGCCATACTCATCTGCTCCCAAATCTTTGGAAGATAGGAGCTGTTTATCCATTCATAGGAAATAGGGCCGCCATGATAATCAAAATGATAATACATGCCATAGCCGCCCTTATGGTTTCGCATCTCCTCAGTCGGTAAGGTTCTGAGATTACCGTGATTATCATCACAGAGCATAAGTATTACATCCTCCAGCTCTTCGCTGTTTATTAATCCCGGCGTGTCCTTTGTTCCATAGAAGAAGGGTTCGACCTCCTTATATAGAGCAAGCATTCTTGGAACCTCCTCCAGATTAGGATTGACATTTTCCCTTATTAATCTGTTCTGGGTCTTAATTACATCCCTAAGTAAATTTATATTATCCTCCAGCGTGGCCTTCTTGCCCATTATCGCAGTATCTGCCTCACCACGCATGCCTATGGTTATAACATTTTCGAATTTACCGTTCCTCTTTAAGCCATCCTCCCAAAAGCGTATAATTCCTTCTCTGTTGGTTATGAAATTCCACGCATCTCCGTATATCGAATCCTTGCCCCGAAGATATTTGTACTCCTCCCCGTTGCGTAAACAAGGTTCATGATGTGACGCACCCATTACAACACCATATTCATCTGCCAGCTCGGCATTTTTGAGTCCCGGTCCGTCCTCACTAAAGCGGGCTGACCACATGGCCGGCCACAAATAATTACCCTTCAGTCTGAGAAGAAGCTCAAAGACATGTTCGTACATTTTAGAGTTAAAGCCACCGAAATTCCTGTTGGTCCAATTTCCAAAGGCAGGCCATTCATCATTAATAAAGAAGCCTCTATATCGTACAGAAGGCTCCTTAGATATGTATTTCATGTCTGCTCCAATGCACACAGAGTCCTTACGCTTTGGTTTAATACCACACCAATTAAATAGAGGTGATACTCCAATAAGCTCCGACAGATGGAAGAGACCATATATGGTTCCTCGTTTATCGCTCCCCGCAATAACCAATGCCGTCTCAACGCCATCAATAGGATGATTAACAACCTGGAATAAATACACCTCTCTCTTTCCTCTGATTTCAGACAGATCTATAAGTTTTTTCTCGTCAAGCTCCTGAAGGATTGAACTACGATCCACCGTTCCATAAAGCACAACACTATTGCCAAGATACCTTCTGTCTTTTGTGGCGTACGGTGCATATCCGAAAGCCATTTCGATATCACGCATAACCTTTTTTGCAATTTTATTTACGCCTGAGAAAGCCTCATCTTCAATATAAAACAAAGAGCCCTGAGTCAATAGACTGTCTTCAGTAGTATGTACGCCTTTTAGCCTATCCTTACATAATATAAAATCCATGTAAACACCCCTTCATATGTATTTTAGTATTATATAGTCGTATAAATCACTCTGCCATTACTCTTATACTAATAATACCATAGCAGGTACATGGATTCTATAATAAGTTTTCAAATTATATTAACCTATAGACTTAAAATCGATGCATTAAACATATATAATCTTCAGATCCCCAAACACTGCATTTCCGTATATTGTGACTGATGGAGACTCAGGCGTGATATTATTATGCATCGAGTCAATATCACCAAATACTGCATGTGTCTTATTTATAATATTCCAGTCCCGCGGAATATATAAGTCCACATCACCGAAGACTATATCAACAAAAATCTCTGCCTTTCCTGAGGGAATCTTAGCATTA
>JAAYTK010000043.1 GCA_012523775.1 Clostridiales bacterium
ACCCAATAGTAATGCATATTCGTTTCTGATTACTACCAGCCCCGTAACACAGCATACAGCCACCAATATCATAATCAACAGCTGGGCCCTCAAATATGCAACTCCTGCATCGGCCAGCTTTACAGTGACACTGTTTAAATCATTATATAAATCGGAGTTCTTGTATTTCTTTTGCAATTCAGGCGCTTCTTTTATTATCAGCACCGCAGATATTAATATTATTAGAAAAATTCCTATGAGTCCGACTATTTTTACCGTCAGGCCAAAAGTTCGTGCTGTCATTCCCGGAATTATATCGGTTTTAACCTTATTAACTACGTTTCGTATATTATCATCCATTAAGGCCCGAACACTTCCGCTGGATAATCCAAAAATTTCATCACAGTTGCTACAGATATAATCCAGCTTGGCTGTCAGTATACTTAAATATACCGGTAAACTCCTGGCAAAACTAATAAATTGCCTAATCAATATGTTTCCTAAATAAAACAGGCTCAAAACCACAATCGAAATCAGCAGCAGGACAGATATTGAGCCTCCTATTGTTCTTGGTATTTTTGCTCTTCTGTATAGTAATTCTGTTGTGGGACGAACGATCCATGCCAACAGATAAGCAATGATAAACGGCAGAATAAGAGGGAGAATAAAGCGAAAGCCCAAATATACGCCAAGTGTAATAATTGCCAGTTTTATAAAAAAACCGGTTCTTTCACCCATGCCCTCCAAGAATTTCACTCTTATCACCCCCAAGTAAATTTTAGAAATAAAAAGAGAATTCATTATTTATGAATCCTCATGTTTTTATTTTTACTTATAAATATTTTTATATCCTCGGGGATATTTTGAAATAAAAAGGATATATTATCTTATTCCGATATTTATTATATTTGCGTCGTAAGTTGTATACGTTAAATGTAATTATGTCCGTTATTTTTCATGTTTTGAAGAATTCTCTTTAATAAATCATTTATTTTAATTATTTAATAATATCAATAGCAAGATAGCTTACTCCCGCAATCAGAGCCGCTTTGGCAAAATCAATATTATCTGTTACAAGGTACTTTCCATTTTGTTGCTTTACCTTAATCGCATTGTCACTGATACAAACCGTATCTTTCAGCTCTTTCACCAAATCCCTTAGGCGCTCATTGTCATCCTCTGTCAGAGCTTCAAATATCAGGCTCTTAGGGGAAACGAGTATTTTTGTTGTATACTGTGGATTATCATAATATTTTCTGGCTTCCTCCATCACAATATCAGCTATGGTATCAGGATCACAATAGGTGCTGTCTATAATTAAATTGTAGTTATTAAAATCCATATAATTAAGATTATAGATTTCTTTATAGCGTATACTCTCAGTCTTTGCCCGCTCCGCAAGCAACTCCTTTGCCTCCTCAATGGAAGAATACCTCTCTACAGAACCTCTTTGATCCTTAATTATACGCTCAGCCGCCACATCCAGACTTACGGATACAAAAACCTTGAAGGATTCTTCGGCAAAATGCCATGCCAGTCTGGAGTCAAAGATAATATTCTTATCTTTATGAACTCTTGAAATCATTGTGGTTTCATCATCTATCATATGATCATATTTACGGTCGCTCATCATTAATTGATTAAGTTCTAAGGTACTAAGATTCATCTTGGCGGCAAGCTCTCTTTGAACCTTTCCGGTAGAATAAATCTCAAAGGAGTATTTTTCACTTATAATCCTACCTATGGTTGACTTACCGCTTCCCAAGTTACCTGTTATTGTTATATGCATATAAAAACCTTCCTTTTTGGATAGAATGATTATAAAGTATTATATCTGAAACATGCTTAAAATACAACAAAATCAGTTTATTGCCTGCTGTTTAAGTAAACCAGTTCCCCACCGAGCATAGCCACCTCATCTCTGTCATGAGTTATGACTATAAGAGTCTTTCCTTTTGTATTTTCTCTGACATAATTAACAACCTGATTTTTTAGTTTTTCATCAAGCCCCTTAAAAGGTTCATCCATAAAAAGTATGTCATATTCAGACAAGATAGCTCTGACAATAGCCACTCTTCGTCTCATGCCTCCGCTTAAAGCTCTTACAGGCTTCCCTTCATAATCGACCAGCCCGATGTCTTCCAGATGCTTTTTGACTATTTCATCGGTTACATTACCGGAACAAACCAACAAAATATTCTTTATGGCATCCCAGTGTTCTATTAGACGGTCCTCCTGAAATACTGCCGAGATTTTTTTATTATTAATACCTGTAATCTCACCCGAGTCGGCTTCCCATAATCCCATTAATATGTTTATCAGAGTTGTCTTACCCACCCCGGAGGCTCCCATTATACATGTGATTTTTCCCTCAGAAAATGACATGCTTACATCACTTAATACCTGCTGCCCGTTAAAGCTCTTACAGATGTTTTTCATCTTAATGCTCATGGTTTATCCCCCTTTTCATGATTAAAGGAAGAACTTTCATCACAATAAATTCAAATAATACGCTTAAGAGAATTATAACTACCGTCCAGGCAAACAGCTCCTTGGTCATAAGATAGAGCTTGGACTCATATAGATTTATTCCGATTGAATTTACAGGCCGTCCGATAACCTCTGCTGCTATTCCCGACTTAAAGCTAAATCCAAGTCCAATCGATATCGCAGATATAATAAAGGGTAAAACCGTTGGAAAGTATATTGCCCTTATGCGCTTCCATCTGTTAATACGAAACACCCTCGACATCTCCAGCAGCTTTTGGTCTATGCTTTTTAGCCCCTGCAATATGTTTGAATATGATACGGGAAGCACCATTAAGAATGCAATTAAAACTGATAGATTAACCGCGCTTATCCAGACTAATGCCAATATAATAAAGGATGCCACCGGTGTTGCCTTTATCACCTTCATTAAGGGTGACAATAATTCATATACCACTTTGCTTTTGTAGGATATAAGAGCAAGCACTGCCCCGATAATCAATCCCAGGAAAAAACCAAGGATAATTCTAATGAAGGAATTTCCTATGCTAATCCAAAATGTCGTATTCTTACCAATCTCAAATATAGTAGTAAGAACACTTATGGGCGAGGGCAAAAACAGTTCCTGATTAATTATTCTGCTTAATACCCCCCATATAATTATCCAAAAACAGAGAACCATCAGCCTTAAACCGGCTCTCTTAAACCATTTCTCCATAATCTCACCTCTTTAGGAACGGGAGTCTCCTTCAGCCATATAGTAAAAATCATCTGCAGGTAAGGCTCCCCCGACCGCATTGGGATTCTGCTCATACAGAACATTCAGATAGCCTTCAACCATTTCCTTCATCCTTGAGTCTCTAATTAATGTAATATTACAAAACGGAATGGCTTTCTTTGCCACAGCCGCCTTAAATAATCCAAACTTCTCTATAAGCTCAGCCGCTTTATCCACATCATTATTTACGAATTCCGCACTTTTTTCATATTCTGATAGAAAATCCCGGACTGCCTCAGGATAATTCTTAAGGAACTCACTGTTAACGACTACCACACCCGTAACCACACCGGTGTCTTGATTTTGGGCTGTCCACTCCTTTTCAATATCAATTGCTATCCTTACCCTCTCATTATTCATCATCACAGTGGTCACATATGGCTGTGGCAGCATTGCTACTGCATCTGTGGAATTTTCAAGTACGGCTGCAACCTCAGTAGCCTCGGTTTTATACTCGATTGTTAAGTCCTTCTCGGGGTCCAGCCCATATAAGCTAAGAAGATAGTTAAGTGTATACTGAGGCGTCGTTCCATAACCTGTGGAGTATATCGTCTTACCTCTAAGGTCCTCTATCTCATTAATATTGCTACCTGTTTCGACAATATAAAGAACACCCAGGGTATTTATGCCTGCTATCTTAATCTGACCCTCGGTCTTGTTATACAAAACCGATGCCAGATTACACGGAACGGCCGCAATATCAAACTCTCCCTTAACTAAGCCTGTACTGATAATGTCTGCTTCTCCAGCTACGGTAAATTTATAATTGTGGAGCGTATCGTTTTTCTCTGCATCCTCCATTAATTTAACCATTCCCATTCCGGTAGGTCCTTTTAAAGCAGCTATATTAATATCAACCTTTTCCTTTTCATCGCTAATATCATCACTTAATAAGCCTTTATCACTGTTTGTTTCCTCTTTGGTCTCACCGATATTTTGATTATTGGGTATATTATCCTTCTTATTGCATCCGCCTATAGCCGTAACTGTAAATAATAAAATTGTTGTCATAATAAGAATAAGCCTTGTTTTTTTAGTCATTTTAATCTTCATTCCTCCGTTTATTTTTTAGAATATATGGTCTTTACACTTACTCCCTTAAGCATACCCAACTTGCCTGACAGGGAGCTTATCACATCCTGCTCGGCATGAATTACAATGCTTATGATACTGATGTTTTTTTCACGGTAAGGGATTCCCATTCGGCCGATTATATCGTCCTTGTATTCATGAAGCAATTTATTTAGCTTTTCTACCGAATCGGTATCCTCTACAATAATACCTATCTGTGCAATCCTCTTATCCATTTGTTTACCTCCAAATACATATCCATGTAAAGCGCTTTATTGAACAATAAAAAACTATGCCATAGACATTTTATAGCCAACGGCATAGGGATTAATAATAGGTACTTCTTATGCTATACTATCCTATGCCTCTCTGTCAGATACTTCTTCCAGATTGGCTTTGCTAATTCTAGCACATTGTTAATTTATTGTCAAGGATAGTATTTTGAGTTTATTTAAACTTTAAATCTATACCCCACTCCCCAAATCGTCTCTATATATTGGGGCTTCGAGGTATTGTATTCTATTTTTTCACGGATTTTCTTAATATGTACAGTTACGGTAGCAATATCTCCGATAGACTCCATATCCCATATTTCCCTAAAGAGCTCTTCCTTGGTAAATACATGATTGGGATTCTCAGCCAAAAATGTCAGAAGATCAAATTCCTTAGTGGTAAATATCCTTTCCTCATCATTAATAAATACTCTTCTGGCTGTCTTATCAATCTTAAGGCCTCTGATTTCTATAATCTCATTCTCTTTTTGTCCGGAGCCGATTAAGCGCTCATATCTGGAAAGATGGGCTTTTACTCTTGCAACCAGCTCACTGGGGCTAAACGGCTTGGTTATATAATCATCTGCACCCATACCTAAGCCTCGGATTTTATCAATATCGTCCTTCTTTGCCGTTACCATTATAACAGGTATGTTTTTTTCCTGTCTGATACGTTTACATATTTCAAAGCCGTCCATACCGGGTAGCATTAAATCCAGAATTATGAGATTAAAATCCTCCTTCAATGCCCTGTCGACTCCAACATCTCCACATGTCTCTACTTCAACTTCAAAGCCTGAAAGCTCCAAGTAATCCTTTTCCAGCTCAGCTATGGCTAACTCATCTTCAATAATTAGAATCCGTTTCATTTCATTCCTCCTTATCTAAGGTATAAAGCTATCTAATCTGCTTTCTTTAAAGTGAAGCTGATGGTAGTTCCTTTGCCTCTTTTACTGGTGGCCCATATCTTACCAAAATGATCCTCAATTACCTTCTTTGCTATGGCAAGACCTAAGCCACTTCCCCCGGTCTTTGTACTTCTGGAGGCGTCTGCTCTATAAAAACGGTCAAATATATATGGTAGCTCTTCCTCTTCAATTCCTGCTCCGTTGTCCTTAATATCTACCTGAACATACTCCTCGTTATCTACTATTCGAATTTTAATATGACCCTCCGGCTTATCAAGATATTTTACAGAATTGCCAATAATATTATGAATTACTCTTTTTAGCTGTTCTGCATCGGCAACCACCTTTACATCATGATCCACCAGGTTCTCATATATAACCCTGATATTCTTAACCTCAAGCTCCAGATATAAATCCTCCACACAATCCTCAAAATAATCCGACAGGTTTATGGGTGTAAATGAATATGGAATTGTGTTGCTGTCTATTTTAGCATAATATGCAAGCTCATCCACAAGCACGGACATATCATTTGCCTTCATATAAATGGTTTTAAGATATTTCTCCTGTTTTTCCATGGTATCGGCCACACCGTCAATCAATCCCTCGGAATATCCTTTAATGGCAGTAAGCGGCGTCTTCAGATCATGGGATATATTGCTGATAAGCTCCTTTATCTCCTCTTCATATTGAAGTCTGTCTTCGATGAGCTTCTTTAGACGTAATCTCATATTTTCAAAATCATTGCACAACTGACCTATCTCATCGTTTGTATATGGTTCAACAGAATAGTCAAGGTCTCCCTCCTTGATATGGTCAGTTGCAATCCTAAGAATATTCATAG
This sequence comes from Clostridiales bacterium, assembly GCA_012523775.1. Classification (GTDB taxonomy): domain Bacteria; phylum Bacillota; class Clostridia; order Lachnospirales; family Lachnospiraceae; genus Mobilitalea. Next base: position 6,340 of record JAAYTK010000043.1, read on the forward strand.
GTTTGAGTATACTTCTGTAAATCCAGAATATAAGAAGACTGGCTGTAAAGAAAAGAATTACAACAAATGAGATTACGCTTTGAATCGCTACGGCCTTAAGCTGTGGCATAAGAACATTAAGGTCTGTTATTACATATATCGTTCCATTGCTACCATCGGTATATGTAAAATCCTGTAGCTTTACCAGAAACGGTTCTCTTCCACCCAAATAGATTCCACCGTCAACCTCAGTACTTCCCGTTCCGTAATGGGGAAGTAAGTCTTTAATCGAATCCAACTTCTCTTTATTACCTATAAATATAAATTCATCATCCTTACGAACCAGTAAAAACGAGTGCTTGTTCTCCAGCAGATCATTCAGCTCACTGTAATAATCAGAATCGCTAAGCTTTTCCGGAAGATTTAACGAGTATAGCTTTATCTCATTAAAGATTCCTCTTGTTATTCTGTTAAGTATCTGAATGGGATTTGTGATTACCTGTAAGGTTTTAGCCTCCACATCATAGGATTCATGAATGGAATCCATCTGAAAACGAACTATGGTCCCGGCTGTTATAGATATCAAAATCACCGGCATAGCTATCATAATTAGAAACGCTATAATTAATCGATGCTTGAGCTTCATGTTTCACCTGCCATCAGTTGCTTATCATTATTTGTTTACATCGGTATCCAAATAAGCTTTTAGCACATCCACCATATCTGTTCTTTCCCAGGTAAAATCCTGATCATCTCTTCCAAAATGTCCGTAAACCGCTGTTTTCTTATATATAGGCCTTCTAAGATCAAGCATTTTTATAATGCCTGCGGGACGAAGGTCAAAATGCTTCCTAATAATTGTCACTAATTCTTCATCGGATATTTTTCCTGTACCAAAAGTATCCACCATTATAGAGGTGGGTTCTGATACTCCAATCGCATATGAAAGCTGTACCTCACAGCGCTTTGCAAGTCCTGCCGCCACGACATTCTTAGCCACATAACGGGCCGCATATGCCGCGGACCTGTCAACCTTTGTGCAATCCTTGCCGGAAAATGCTCCACCGCCATGTCTTGCGTATCCACCGTAAGTGTCCACGATAATTTTTCTTCCTGTCAGGCCGCTGTCACCGTTTGGCCCTCCTATAACAAATCTTCCCGTAGGATTAATATAGAATTTCGTTCTGTCGTCTATTAATTCCTTAGGAAGTACCTTATCCAGAATGTGCTCCTTAACATCCTTTCTTAATTTCTCCATGGTTACCTTTTCATCATGCTGGGTAGATAACACTACTGCATTTATATGGGTTGGTAAACCGTTCTCATCATACTCAACGGTAACCTGAGCCTTCCCGTCAGGCCTGAGATAATCCAAAATCTTTTCCTTTCTTACCTGTGAAAGCCTACGTGTCAGCTTGTGTGCCAAAGATATAGCATAGGGCATGTATTCCTCTGTCTCATCGGTTGCATAACCATACATCATTCCCTGGTCCCCTGCTCCTATACTTGACATCTCAATATCATCAGTAAGGTTTTCCTTCACCTCATAAGATTTGTCCACTCCAAGAGCAATATCCTGTGATTGCTCATTTATTGATACAATTACCCCACAGGTATCCGCATCAAAACCATATTTTGCTCTATCATAACCTATCTCTCTGACAGTGTCTCGAACCACCTTTTGTATATCTACATATCCCTGGGTTGTAATCTCTCCCATAACAAGAACCAATCCTGTAGTAACGGCTGTTTCACACGCCACTCTGCTCATGGGGTCCTGCTTTATCAGTTCATCTAATATTGCATCCGATATTTGATCACATATCTTGTCAGGATGTCCTTCGGTTACTGATTCTGAAGTAAAAAGTCTTTTTTGCATAATTCTTCCTCCGTTTTATAATATACAGAAATTTTTCTGAAGTCTCCCTTCATCAATAAAAGAAGTCTGCAATAAGCAGACTTGATAATTACAAATCAAATCCTCTTATTGTTCGATTACTCGCTCAGGCTGGCACCTTCCATTAAATGGGGTTGCCGTGACTTCATCGAGCCTTACCTCTCCATCACTCTGAATAAGAGAAATTCTTTTAATTAATTCTTAATTATGATGATATACGTTATTATATCCTACGTCAAGGTATTTTTCAGCAAAATTTTCAGTATTTAGAAAATTGTGTGTTTTGATACTTATTTGTTCGAATTTTGCACCATAATCCACAAAATGATTGACTTTTCGCCGTTTTTTGACTATACTAAAATAAACCACATAAATATTTTGTGTTGTTATTATCTGTTTAGAAAGGAGCGCCTGGTTATATATTCATGGCCTAAAATCCTATGAATACCATAAAGATTTTAACCTCGCAAGCCATACCTGGAATGATTGTTTCCGAGGATGTATATACTAAGGACCTTCATCTTGTTATCAGTAAGGGTACCACCCTAACGGATAAAATTATTACACGCCTCGAATTCTATTCCATAACAGATTTCTCTGTATATTCTGATGATTCCAACGATAATGTAGGGCCGGAGTATGTTGAGAATACTTTTTATAGTGAAATAAAAAACAGCGATTCCTTCAAGCGGTTCCAGAAGGCATATCAGAATACGGTTAAAAATTTTAAAGCGTCCATAGATAACATCGTCGAAAATAATGAGGATGTGGATCCCGAACACATCTTATCGGATGTAAGCAAAATAATTCATCAGTGTAATACAAATATTGAGCTCTTTAATATGCTGCATTGCATGAGAGAATATGATGATACCACATATGTTCATAGTCTGAATGTTTCTTTAATATGCAATATATTGGGCAAATGGCTAAGCTTTTCACCTAAAGACGTAGAGGTTATTACACTCTGTGGATTACTTCATGATGTCGGAAAACTCAAGATACCAAATAGTATTATTTCCAAGCCCGGTAAGCTTACCAGCGAGGAATTCTCCCTAATAAAAACCCATACAATTAGAGGGTTTAATATACTTAAAAATAAGAATGTTGATGAAAGAGTTAAACTGGCCGCTGTTATGCATCATGAGCGATGTGACGGTAGCGGTTACCCCAATGGTCTGGTTAGCCACGAAATAGACCAGTTTTCTAAGCTGGTGGCAATTGCAGATGTTTATGATGCCATGACCTGTGCAAGAGTATACAGAGGACCCTTATGTCCCTTTGAGGTTATAAACCTTTTTGAAACTGAGGGATATTTGAAATATGATACAAAGTACATCCTGACTTTCTTAGAAGGTATAGTACAGACATATATTAATAACAGCGTCCGCTTAAACAATGATATGGAAGGCGAGATTGTGTTAATCAATAAATTTGAACTGTCAAGGCCTATTGTTATGGTTGGGGATGAATTTATCGATTTATCGAAGCACCGCAATCTATACATTCAAGCACTTATTTAATTCCTATTACAAAAATAAAGGGCTGTTTCAAAATGAGTTTTGAAACAGCCGTTTTTTCTCAGCTAACCTTTAGCTTAAATTTCTTAATAGCCTTCAAATCATTGGAATCCACCTTCGTCATGGCCGCACCTAACTGCTGCATCTTCCTTTCAAAATCCTCATAGCCTCGTTCAATATATTCTACGTTCTCGACTATTGTATATCCCTCGGCCATAAGACCTGCCATAACCAGTGCTGCTCCTCCCCGTAAATCAGATGCACTGACGATAGCTCCGGTCAGACGTTCCACTCCGGTAATAAAAGCAGTATTACTCTCCACAACCTTAATTGATGCGCCCATCTTAGTCAGCTCATCGACAAATTTAAATCTGTTTTCAAATATGCTCTCAGTTACAATACTCGTTCCGGTAGACATTGATAACAGCGTGGTCATTAACGGCTGCATATCCGTTAAGAATCCGGGATACGCTAAGGTCTTGACATGAGTACTGCCCGGCCTCTTATCCGCAGTAACCCTGACAGCATCATCAAATTCCTCTACCTTTACGCCGACCTCTAAAAGCTTTGCAGTAAAAGCTTCAAGGTGCTTGGGAATTACGTTCTTAACAAGCACGTCCCCCATTGAGGCCGCTGCCGCAATCATAAAAGTTCCCGCCTCTATTTGATCGGGAATAATGGAGTATTCGCTTCCATGAAGCTTACTTACACCTTTTATACGAATAACATCCGTTCCTGCTCCCTTTATATTAGCTCCCATACTATTTAAAAAGTTAGCCACATCAACCACATGAGGTTCCTTAGCGGCATTCTCAAGAATAGTCTGTCCCTCTGCCATACTGGCCGCTAACATAACATTAATCGTTGCTCCTACACTTGATTCATCAAAGTATACAGATGCACCGATTAGTTTATCTGCTTTGGCACATATGAGTCCATGCTCAATCTTTACCTCTGATCCCAGAGCATCGAAGCCTTTAATATGCCGGTCTATAGGTCTGCTTCCAATATTACATCCTCCCGGCAAAGCAACCTGTGCCTTCTTATATTTACCTAATAAAGCCCCTACCAGATAATAGGACCCTCTTATTTTTCGTACATTATCAGAATCTGCCTTAACTGTGTTGATTCTGGATGCGTTTATTTTTATCGTATGCTTACCGATACGGTCAACCTTTGCACCCAATTCCTCTATTACCTTAAGTAATGTGTCTATATCACTGATATCAGGAACATTCTCTATCTTAACAGTTTCATCAGTCATAATAGCTGCGGCTATTATACCTAGCGCTGCATTTTTATAACCACTGATTGTTACTTCCCCTTTTAATGGCCTTCCACCCTTTATAATATATTGCTCCATAACACACCTCGTATTTAATCTATTTTGTTATCAAACTCGTCTAATTTTTAAGCAATTATTGTTAAATTTTAATCACTATTTTGATTATACCACAATGTGGGTTTTTGTAAATCGTTTTTTAGGTTTTTTATTTGCCTGATATAACTAAATATGCCATAATGTTCCACGCCCCTTCTTTTACATTTAAATTCTGATAGGTTTATTTTTTATGTTTTGCTTATTTATATTCTAAAAATTTATTGAAAAAGAAAGGAAAAGTATAGATAGTAACCATTTTTAAGTATAATTGCCTTATATTTATTGAAGATGTTTAAAAATCATGTTATAATAAATATGCTAATTATGCGTATTTGCATATAATAGGAGGTGATATTATGGCAAAATACATTACAATAGAATCTGTTACCGGCGGCGTTAAAAACCGTGTTAAGCAAAATTTAAAATTTAAAACCGGCAATTTCGTCTGGCGTATTAAATTTACAGCCCCGTTAAAGCCTTCAACTGTTAATAATAAGAATCTTAATGTGACAACATTAAATAATACACCCTTACTTACAAATATACGCTATGATTCAGTAAATAATTATATCGAAATCGAGCCTCTTGAGCCATATAACAAAAACGAATCCTATCTGCTTCATGTTTCCGACAGGGTTGAATCTAAAGGAGGCCAAAAGCTACAAGAGGAAATCATTATACAATTCAAGTTGTAATTTCATATGTAAAATCCTCTGGTAACAGGGACAGGACATCAACATCTGCGAGCCTGCCTTCAGCAGCCAGCTTAGGCAACTGCTTTCCTGTCCTTAGGTCTGCCGATGTCATCGCATTCTGAACATACTTTGAGATATTTTCCAATCTCTTTTCTTTTTCGCTACTCTCAATAATCTTTCTTACTCCATCCTTTAGAACACTGTGTGCCAACGGCTGTATTTTATACTCTCTCAGGAATATATATGAATATGCAAAGCCCAGTAAATCTTCCTCTGTATATGCCGGAAGATGTATTCTGTTTTTGAACAGTTCCATAAGCTTAGGACACTGTCTGAAAACTTTGTTCATGTTCTTCTTGTTCTCTTCAAAGATAACCGCGATCTCTCCATGAAAATATTTAATAAGCTCCAGTAATTTATCTATGGTCGGTTTCTTTAAATCACTTGCATTTTCGATAACAAGACAGCTGTTTCTTAATTCTTCCTTCATGCTTAATATGTCGATTTCATTCAGCTTAATCGCAGATATCTTAGCGATTCTGGATGTTTTTAGTTTGCCGGTCCGATTTAAGAATATGGCAATATCCTTAGCCAATGTGGTTTTACCTGAACATGGCGCTCCTGTTATTATCATCTGCACACTTTTTGTGTGCTTACTCATAATTAGTTCCAGGCATCTTGCCAATTGCTTTTGAATCGATACCACATGAAGAAAGTTTCCGAATATCTGATATATATCTACTCCCAGGTTCTCTGCCAGCTTTTCAAGCTTTTCCAAATCCTCATTCTTATTCTCAGTTTTTATGAATTTATAGATGTCCATATCTGTCCCGGCTTCTTCCTCCGTAGGGGGCTTATAAATGTCGCTTTGTCCTGTAGTCATAAATTCCTCTACATCCTTCCCTACATTCTCTGCCAGCTCGTCTAAGACCCGGTCTTCAGGCCCTTCATGTAACGTTAAGCTTACCGCATCTTCAATTTCATCCTCTATGGTTTCATGCACTGTGCTGAGGTCATTATCCTCTCCCATATCGGGAGATTCCTCATCTAAAACTTTATCTTCTTCCGACAAAGCTTTGTCTTCATCCGTATCTTGCTCATCCTCCTGGCTTTGTGTATCGGTGGCTTCGCTTGTTTTCATCGCCCTGTTCTTAAGGCTTTCAATTATTTCATCCTTGTCCACCTCTCCTGAATAGTAAGCCTTGAGTATTTTGGCTTTCTCGACATAGCTTCCCTCCCCAAACCATAGTATAAGGTCAGAGCATTCTCTAATGCATTCCTTTTCCATTTCCGCTTTATAATAAAGCTTTGCTAATTCGTATGCCCACTTCTCCATATAAGTATGGTTTTTTAATTTTTTCAGGGAATCTATCAGGATGATATATGGCTCCTTTTTAAGCTTGTCTATCTTATACCTAAAAATATATATATTAAAATCATTCGGAGCGGCCTGCTCGTATTCCGCCAAAAAGCGCTCTGCATCCGCAATGTTTTTTCTGCCTATGGATGCATATACCATCTGATATAAGGTTCTTCTTGTCTTTGATTTCTTATATATACGATTAAGCAGCTCCATGGCTTCATCGTATCTTTCATTTTGGATATAAATATCAGTGAAAAGGCCTAGGTCTGCTATATTTTTTACTTTTCTCAACGGTATGGTGTCCATGATTTTCTGAGCGGCACTATAGTCGCCCTCCTGAACCCTTCTTCTAATCTCTTCCGTCTTTACAATAATATTATAGCTTCCCATCACTATTCCTCCTTACTAATGATTAGGCCTAAATTTATCATAAACCTGCATCAGGTTTCCTTATAGTATTCCAATGTATCTACCATTTCCTTAGTCGGCTCAATATTCTCCTTCATTAATAACCTATGTCTTCCTTCGATTTCCCTGATTTTCTTTAGACGATTTCTATTAAATCTGGCATAGGCTTCTTCAAAAATTGGCTGTATTATTAATTGGTCTCTAAGCCTCTTGGAGAAGGGGCAGTAGGTAGCCAATATTTCTCTGACAGGCTTGTTTAGCTTGATTGCCCCCTTTGACTCGTAATTAATCCAAGCTTCATAGTCAATAACAAAAATCTCTCTGCTGTTATTTCTGCCCTTTTGAATCTGAAGCTTAATCTTTTCTTTTCTTTCCTCTGACAGCTCCCTATTCTTTCTGTAAAACTGAAGATAATCGGAATATTCAGAGGTTAAGGACTTAACCTTAATATCATTCCACGCCGTGCCTTCTATGGTCCTACACATCTCCCAACGGTATCTGCCACATACCTTCACTACATTCATAAACAAATTTGATTCACAAAATATAGGAAACATAAAACGTCCCGGAGTATTTCTTTTTTTGCCGGTTATTTCTTGCCACATGACACCGTTTATACCGACGTTTGGCATTAATATAATATCAGGGTATACCCGCTCAATTATATATTCCTTTTCGATTTTCCTTTGCTTATTGACATATAGGGTTTCACGGTCAACTATTGAATAATCTATATCAAGAATATTGTCAAATGCTTCTTTTATGGTATTAGCGGTTACAAATGCTTTGTCAGGCTGACCAAACATCATTTCTCTATGTAATACCGGTACAAAGGTGCTGATTTGACCATTTGTGATTCTGTTATTATATCGGAACATATTCTGAATCTCGTATTCAAGTTTTTTGCTCATGTCAGAGACATATTCCTTTGTCTGCTTATCTGTAAGCTTTCCCTTATTCTTCATAGACATAAGCATCTCATTATATTCCTGATCAAATTCATTCTTAGAAGGCTCTTTCTTCCCTTCGTAGATCAATTGCAGCCATTCCCTTATATTATATACATGGAGATTGCCTGACACATTCTCTTTCTTTAAAAAGTAAATGGACAAAAGCTGCTCATTAGTAAGAAGCCTTTCATCTGCATATCCGTACTCCAAAAACATTTCAATTATTCTGGGAACATTCTTATCGTGATATGCTTTCAAAAAGACTTCCTTATACAGCTCATAATATTCCTCTGTTAGCTGTTTTCTTATTTTTCTTGCGTTATCGTCAATAGAAAGCCTGTCCTTTAAATTGACAAAATCCGACATGGTATTCTGCATTTTCTGTGCTTTATCTTTATCTATTCCTGAGTAGTTAAGAATCTGTTGATAAGAATATGTAAGCTCTACAATTGTCTTTTCAGCATCCTCCACGGAATATTTCAGATAGGTCTGTGCGCTCATTTCTCTATCCTTGGTCCCGGTAATTATAAGATGATATGCCTCCTCCATCCGTTTGCGGTTTATTTTTACCTTCCTTCCAAGCCTGCTGCTAAAGAATCCATCTATCTTGTTAATCTCCTCAATAATACTGTCCATGATTTCCATAAGCTCCTGATTATTGCCGTCTGAATTGACAACCTCTATGGCAAATTCGGCTATCAGAGAAAAAAGACAGGTATTGTCCTCGCCTATTAGTAATTCGGACATATATGCAAGCTTGCCTACAGATTCCTTTAATAAATCATTAAGCTCATTTATGAGATCTGTCTGATTCTCTAGCTGGTATAAGGCTATAATGGCGCTATGAGAATAATATGATTTAACCACATCCATAGGAATGGCAGCACACTCTTTATAATAATTAATTTTATCTATATCCGGTTCAGTATAAGATTCAAATTCAGCTATTTTATCTATCCAATTTGGTTTCCTTGCGGTGTAGCCTAATCTGGTTGCGGAGTCATAATAAGCCTTATACTCTTTTATTAAAAAGTTATACAGAGAATAGCTATGCTTTAAAACATCCTGATAAAGTCTGCCTAATTCATTGATAATTCTATTCATTGTCATAATAAGAAAACCGTTATAATCATTGTTAATGGATAAAATGTTCTCAATATCATCCTTATGATCTACGGTAAACACATATATTATAATCTCGTCCAATGCCGTATATGTACTTTGGTACGTTCCTCGGGTAATATCACTTACCGCCAGAAACGCTCCCGGTCCCATTATGTATCTTGCACCCTCATGATGAATTTGAACACGTCCTTTAATTATAAGGGATATGCTGGATACCGTCTCTCCCTCTGAATAGATGACTGTTCCCTTTGGAAATTGATTCACTGCATCTAAATTGATTTTTTGCTTCAATAGAATCTCTCCAATTCATAATTATTTATACTCGCATTTAATATTATATACTATTCATTAATTAATTTAAATCAAAATTTCCCATCTTCAACATTATTAGTACAAAATTCTCATAAAATTTACGCAATTCAACTAATTTTTAAGAATTTATAAAAAGACTAATAAAATATAACAGGCGGGTGCTTATCATGCCATATCGCAACCGCCTGATTGTTTCTTTGAAACAGTCCTATTATATATAAATTTAATCCGTGCATTCTGCTTCGAATGCTTACCACAAGCGTTACCTTTACAGTTAACTCAGCCCAGGTGACCTTACGGCACACAGAAGCTTTCGCTTAGTGCTGCTTCATTCCTGACCTGACACGGTTCACGAATTTCTGTTGCGTAAGACCCAGACGTCAACATCACTTATAAAGGGCAGCCTCACAGCAAATCACCCTAGGCAGAATATCACCCCTGCTGTAGCGGATTGCAGGTACAGGGCACCGCTATCTCCCCGGCTGCACGGAAACTTTATGACAAAGTAATTTTTGAGTGTATGGAAAGTATACGGCTTTTAGCCTATACTGTCAACCCTCAAGCTTTTCCATTTTATTTCTAATGCGAAGCTCTTTAAAAAAGGTCTGTAATATTTCGGTGCATTTCTCTTCGAGTACTCCCGTGGTTATTTCAACTTGATGATTAAACTCCTCCATCTGAAGAAGATTAAGTATTGATCCTGCACATCCTGCCTTTGGATTCATTGTTCCTATTACAGCTCTTTTTATTCTTGCTTGAACTATGGCACCTGAACACATCTGACAAGGCTCCAATGTAATATATATGGTGCAGTCCTCCAAACGCCAGTCTCCCATGTTCTTACTTGCCTTATTAATTGCCATGAGCTCAGCATGGGCAAGTGTGGTTTTATTGGTATTTCTCTTATTATAGCCTCTACCAATAATTTTATCATTATAAACAATTACGCATCCAATTGGCACCTCTCCAAGTCGGTATGCCTTTTCGGCCTGCTTCAATGCTTCTTTCATATATTTCTCATCTGTCATATCTTTTTCCTTTTCTACGGCCTGTATCTATGATATATTATATATTATTATATATGATGTATAAGAGGATTATCAACTCGAATTCATAACCAAAGGAGACAATATGCAAATTCATGGCTTCATTAAATCGACTCTTTTAGATTATCCAAAGCACCTGGCCGCCACCGTGTTTGTAGGGGGCTGTAATATGCGTTGCCCCTTCTGCCACAACGCCTCGCTGGTACTTAGACCCCACACTCAGCCCATCATATCTGAGGATGATATTATGTCTTACCTTAATACAAGAAAAAACATCTTGGAGGGAGTATGTATTACCGGAGGCGAGCCGACCCTATATCCGGATTTGTCCCTTTTTATTGAACAAATTAAAGAGCTTGGACTAAAGGTAAAACTTGATACCAATGGCACCAATCCGTCATTGATGTATGAGCTGATTAATAAGAAGCTTATTGATTATGTTTCCATGGATATAAAAAATTCTAAGGATAAATATAAATCCACTGCCGGAAATAAAGATATTTCCATGGACAAAATCGAAGAGAGTGTATCCCTGCTTATTTCCAATGTTATTGATTATGAATTTCGGACAACCATAGTAAATGAGCTACATACCGAACAGGATATGAAATCAATAGGTCTTTGGATTAAGGGTGCAAAGGCCTATTATCTTCAAGCATATAGCGATTCCGGAGACGTGATTTCGCCGGGATTTACAAGCCCATCAAAGGAAACACTGATTCAGTATAAGGAACTCTTATCCCCTTATGTGGATTATGTAGGCATTAGGGGTGTCGATTAGTATTTAATAGACTTTTATCTCCATATACCAATATCCGAAATCCCCTTGTTTCAACTCCCTCTTACGGATGGACTTAAAGCATTCAAACCCAAACATCCTGGCCATAAACCGTTCTCTGTTATGGTATATGCCAGGGACCCCAAGTATATATCGACATCCAAAGCGGTCAATTATTTCAGCAAAAATCAAATGATGGTAGCAATAGAAGCCATGAAGCAAAAAGCTGTTATTGCTTAAGACCCATGTGTCCGAGGGAAGGGCTCCTATATCCTTGGGTTCGATCTTTACGCATCTTGTGACCTCATTGTCCTCGAAGGGATATATCCTTGGATAATTAGTGAATATTTTTTCAACCACAGGGTTCTCTTTCTGCAACTTTTCTTCGGCAACGCTTACATCTTCTGCAGCACTCTTAATCTCAGTTGTCTTTTCGGATATTACCTCTTTCTCTGTTGTCTTATCAGGTATATCCTTCCTAACCGTATCCGATTCCTTTTGTTTCTCGGCTTCCAGCTCTTTATACCTTTCCACTAATCTCCATGGGTTGACCGGGGTCCTGGGATGAGCATGCTGTGCACTCTCCTTCATCTTCCATCCACCCGGAAGCATATAAATAGGTCGATTTTCGTCTGTTACGGCATCTGACTGCTCCTTGTCAGTATCGGCCTCAGGCATTTTAGTTGCCGGCATAATGGGTTCCGGCTCCTCAAACTTATCCTTCGGCTTAAGGGCTTCTAAAACCTCTTCTAAAACCACCGGTTTATCATCCCATTGTGTGGCATAAAAAACCTCGGAATTTAAGAATAACAAAATTCCTCCTATTTCAGAAAAGTTATGACCGGAATCCATTATATTGCTTTCTTTGGCATAGAGTCTACTGTCCATGACCTGATTCTTTACGGAGCAGTCACCCAGATAAATCAGATCCATCTCCTCATCGGGTCTATGAATAAGATAGGTGGGAAATATACCTTCAAGCAAGCCCTCAAGCTGCATATGTATTGTGAATCTGCACTCCCCGTTTCTTATCTCCACTCTGGCATATCCCACATTCTTTTTCTTAACCCCATTTACATATTCGTACATATACGATACAAATCTTTTATAATCAGCCAAATAACCACGCTCCCTGCTTATACATAATGATTTGGGTTGTTTCATGATTCTATTCAATATATTCCATGAAAACTGCCATTATGCTTATGAAAGCAATGAGCGTGGTTGTAACTAAAAACTTATTTCCATTTAATTTGACTATGAAGCTCCTGTAATGAGCGGACTCCTGCTGCCTTATTAAGCTTTATATCCTTGATTCCTGCTATGGTAGCCCTAGCCGCAGCCATGGTGGTAACATAGCTTATACCGCCTTTAATTGCCGCCTTTCTGATATAACTGTCGTCATCGGCACCTTTCTTATCGATGGGAGTATTGACAACAATGTCGATAAGTCCGTTAGTTATTGCATCTAGGATATTGGGTCTTCCTTTTCCAAGTTTATGAATTCTCTCGGCAGCAATATTATTCTCTCTTATTTTGTTATATGTTCCGCCCGTTGCCAGAATCTTAAATCCACAGTCTGCAAAGCCCTGAGCAATCTCTATCATTTCTTCCTTATCTCTGTCATTTACGCTGATTAACACCGTTCCGGATAGAGGAAGTCCATGATTAGTTGCCTCCTGTGCTTTAAAGAAAGCTTCTCCAAAGGTCTGTGCCAGCCCAAGAACCTCTCCTGTCGAACGCATTTCAGGGCCCAGTACAGGATCAACCTCGGGAAACATATTAAAGGGAAATACGGCTTCCTTTACACCGTAATGAGTAAAGCTACTCTCCTTAAGCTTTGGTATAGGGGAAGGTATTCCGGTTAATTCACTGATAATAATCTGTGTAGCCAGTCTGACCATCTGTATATTACATACCTTTGAAACCAAAGGTACGGTTCTTGATGCCCTCGGATTTGCCTCCAACACATAAACAATACCGTTCTCTATGGCGTATTGCATGTTCATAAGTCCGCGGACCTTCATTTCCTTTGCGATCTTAACGGTATATTCCTTAATTGTCTCCAGATTCTCTTTTGTAATATTAAGAGACGGTATTACACATGCAGAGTCACCGGAATGAATTCCCGCCAGTTCAATATGCTCCATAACTGCCGGAACGAAGGCATGTGTGCCATCGCTGATGGCATCTGCTTCACATTCAAGAGCATTATTAAGAAAACGGTCAATAAGAATAGGTCGATCCGGAGTGACTCCTACCGCCGCCTTCATGTATATCTTTAGGCTCTCATCATCATGTACTATCTCCATGCCTCGGCCTCCGAGAACATAGGAGGGACGTACCATAACGGGATATCCGATTTTCCTCGCTATCTGAAGTGCTTCATCGGTATCAATGGCCATTCCTGCTTCCGGCATAGGAATATTAAGCTTGTCCATCATTTCACGGAATCTGTCCCTATCCTCAGCCAGATCGATTGTCTCCGGTGTAGTACCCAGAATATTAACACCGTTATTCTTTAATTCCTGTGCCAGATTAAGAGGCGTCTGTCCTCCAAACTGTGCAATTATTCCTAAGGGTTTTTCCCTCTCATAAATACTAAGAACATCCTCCAGTGTAAGCGGTTCAAAATACAGCTTATCTGAGGTATCATAATCTGTGGATACCGTTTCCGGATTACAGTTTACCATTATCGTCTCAATACCCAGGTCCTTTAATGCAAATGCCGCATGTACACAGCAGTAATCAAACTCGATACCCTGTCCGATACGATTGGGTCCTCCCCCGAGAATCATAACCTTTTTATTGGAGGATATAGGTACATTATATTCCTTAATATGATAGGAGGAATAGTAGTATTTTGCATCCTCGCTTCCGCTTACATGGATGCCCTCCCAAGAAGCCTTAATTCCCTTTTCATATCTTGCCCTTCTTACAGCGTCTTCGCTTATCATTAGAAGTTGACTAAGATATTTATCAGAAAAGCCGTTTTGCTTGGCTTGTCTTAATACCTCTGTCGGAGGTATCTGTCCCTGATATGATTTCAGTGACTCCTCTTCCTCCACAAGCTCCTTCATCTGCTCTATAAAATAGTGTTTAATTTTTGTTAAATCATGAAGCTCTTCTACGGTAGCTCCCTTTCTTAAGGCTTCATACATTATAAATTGCCGTTCGCTGGTGGTATTATGGAGCATATCCAATAGCTCATCCCTGGATTTGGACGCGAAATCCTTCGCATTGCCCAGTCCATAACGTCCAATCTCAAGGCTTCTTATTGCCTTTTGAAATGCCTCCTTATAGGTTTTTCCAACGCTCATAACCTCGCCGACAGCCTTCATCTGTGTACCCAGCTTATCCTGTGCCTTGGGAAACTTCTCAAAAGCCCAGCGGGCGAATTTTATAACCAGATGGTCGCCGTTGGGAACATATTTATCTAAGGTCCCATATTTACCACAGGGGATTTCATCCAGATTTATTCCGGTCGCAAGCATGGCCGAAATCAACGCTATGGGAAAACCGGTTGCCTTGGATGCCAGGGCAGAAGATCTGGATGTTCTCGGATTAATCTCAATAACACATATCCTTCCGCTTACAGGATCATGGGCAAACTGTACATTGGTACCGCCTATTACCCCGATTGCATCCACTATCATATATGCCTGTCTTTGAAGCTCCTTCTGAAGCTCCTTTGATATGGTCAACATAGGGGCACAGCATATTGAATCGCCGGTATGTACCCCTAAAGGATCTATATTCTCAATATAGCAGACAGTTATCATCTTGCCTTTAGAATCCCTTACCACCTCAAGCTCCAGCTCATCCCAGCCGAGTATAGATTCCTCCACAAGAACCTGACCTACCATACTTGCCTGCAGTCCTCTTTTGACAACTGTTTTAAGCTCCTCAACATTATATACAAGGCCTCCGCCTTCACCTCCCATGGTATAGGCGGGACGAATAACTACCGGATAGGACAATTTGTCTGCTATTTTCAGCGCTTCCTCCACTGAATAAGCGACCTCGCTTCTTGCCATCTCCAATCCCAAGGAATTTATGGTCTTCTTAAATTCGATCCTGTCCTCGCCCCGTTCTATGGCATCAATCTGTACGCCGATTACCTTGACATTATATTTATCCAACACCCCTGCCTTATGGAGCTCTGAACATAAATTTAGGCCCGATTGCCCACCCAGGTTTGGAAGAAGTGCATCTGGCCGTTCCTTATCGATAATATGTGTCAATCTTTCTACATTCAATGGTTCAATATAGGTTACATCCGCTGTTGAAGTATCAGTCATGATGGTTGCCGGATTAGAATTAACAAGAATAATTTTATACCCCAGATTTCTAAGGGCTTTACATGCCTGTGTTCCCGAATAATCAAATTCACATGCCTGTCCGATTACGATAGGTCCAGATCCTATTATTAACACCTTATGAATGTCAGTCCGCTTGCTCATATAATCCTCCTCAATAAAAATGGGCAAAAAAAATTTGCGATTTATTTCTATCTATATTAATTGAAACGTTATAAATATGCAACTGTTTTTTATCTTTTTCTTTAAATATATGTTTATTTACGAATTATTAATAGCAAGACGGTTGGCAATTTGAACAAACTGCTCAAGAGTCAGGGCTTCTCCTCTGATATCAACCGGTATACCCAGGGCATTTAGAACCTCTATTATATTATCCTTGCTGTAGGATAAGCCTTCATAATTGTTGACACCATTAGCAAAGGTCTTTCTTCTCTGATTAAAGGATGCACGAATTAACGAGAATAAAAGCGCCTCATCCTCGACATGATAAAGAGGTTTTTCGTAAGGAGTCAGATTAATAACCGCCGATCCGACCTTAGGACGTGGTATAAAGCAGTTAGGAGGCACATATGCGGCAATATATGGTTTTGCATAATATTGCACTGCTAGGGATAATGCCCCGTAATCCTTAGAGCCGGGCTCTGCCTGGATGCGGTCAGCCACTTCCTTCTGAATCATAACCGTTACACCGGCTAAAGGAATTTTCTTTTCAAAAAGCTCCATAATAATCGGTGTGGTTATATAGTATGGCAGGTTTGCCACTACTTTAATGGGTTTATTATTGTTATGCTCTTTAACCAAGGACAAAATATCGACCTTAAGAATATCCTGATTTAATATTGTAATATTTTCATAGTCTGACAGGGTTTCCTCAAGAATAGGAATCAGCATTCTGTCAATTTCTACAGCAATAACCTCCCTGGCATTTTCACATAAATACTGTGTAAGCGTCCCGATTCCGGGACCAATTTCAAGGACGAAATCATTTTTTGTAATGTCTGCCGCCTTAATAATCTTTTCCAGCACATGACTGTCAATCAGAAAGTTCTGTCCGAATTTTTTCTGAATGGCAAAATCATATTTATTTAATATATCAATTGTATTCTTTGGTATTCCAAGGGTCCCCATCTGTTATCCTTTCAGCTTATATAATTTCTTGGCGTTCTCATTGGTGACACGAACCACCGTGTCATAGTCAATATTCTTGATGTTTGCTATTTCCTGCGCTATATAGGGGAGGTATAGTGAACTGTTTCTTTTCCCTCTATACGGAACCGGCGACAGGTAAGGACAATCTGTTTCGAGTACCAACTGCTCCAAGGGTGCATAGGCTACAACCTCTTTTAGTTTCCTTCCGTTAGTAAATGTTACAACGCCTCCGATACCAAGATAAAATCCCATGTTAAGATAATACTTGGCCTGCTCTACGCCATAACCAAAGCAGTGAAGAACGGCTCCCAACTCTTCTACACTGGCCTCCTTCAACAAATTGTAGGTGTCATTGGACGCGTCCCTACTGTGTATTACAAGGGGTTTACCGATTTCCTTTGCCATCTCCATCTGTCTCGAAAACCAAATCCTTTGAGTCTCCCTGTCAGGGGTGTCCCAGAAATAATCGAGGCCTATTTCTCCGACAGCTACCACCTTGGGGTGCTCCGCTTTATTCTTCAGCCATAATAAAAGTTCTTCGTTCATCAGCATGGACTCCCCCGGGTGAATACCAACAGAAGCATATATATAGTTATAGTTCTGCGCGAGGTTAATGGACTCGTCAACCGTCTTTATACTCGAGCTGATATTCACTACATATTCTATATTATGCTCCGGTAGACTTTCTAAAAGTTCTCTACGGTCTTCGTCAAATGCTGCATCCTCATAATGGGCATGGGTTTCAAATATCATTTGTCTATCCTCATATTTAAACAATATTAATGTTCACATCGTGTCGCGTTAATTATACATCAGCTTTCACTTTAAAACAATATTGCGCACTAACAATTGCCTTCATATACATTCCTGAGCCTTTTACGGGCTATATTGGCCAGTCGATATACTGTCTCTACAGGAGTCGCTTCTCTGTCCTGCATTTTCCATCTGGGAAAGAACCGTGATATATGAAGCGGAATGTTCGGGCTAATCCCACAGAGCCAGTCTGACAATTCCTCCATCTCCTCTTCACTGTCATTTTCACCGGGAATTATAAGAATGGTAACCTCCACATGACAATGCCGTGTGGCTGTTTTTATGGTGTTCTTAACCGTTTCCAAATCTCCCTTAAGCTTCTTGTAAAAATCATTCGAAAAGCTTTTTAAATCGATATTAAAGGCGTCTATTAACGGAAGTATCTCGATAAGAGGTTCCTGACATATATAGCCGTTTGTTACTACTACATTCTTAAGGTCCTTTTTTCTTGCATCCTTGCTGCAATCCTTAACAAATTCATATCCTATCAAAGGTTCATTATAGGTATAGGCGATTCCGATATTGCCTCTGCTCTTAAGCTCATACGCTTGAGTAACCAAACCCTCACATGTTATATTACCGTAATCGATTTCCGTTCCCTTAACCATCGATATATCATGATTCTGACAAAAGGAGCACCTTAGATTACAGCCATAGCTTCCTACTGAAAGAATTTTGCTGCCCGGATAAAAATGATATAACGGCTTCTTTTCAATCGGGTCTAATGCCATTGCGGTAATTCTTCCATAATTCTCACTTACCACCTTACCGTCTCTGCAGATTCTTCCGTTGCAAAAACCCAGCTGACCTTCCTCAAGCTTACATTTGTGAGGGCATATATTACATACTGTTTTCATTGATGTCTTACCACCTCAAACCTTTCCAGCCTAACAGCTTCATTGTCATATATTCCGGCCTTTCTTTTTGCTATGGATACCTGCTCCTCTACGGTATCTATTCCCTCCAGATTCGGCAGCAAAAGTCCCCTTTTTCTTCCCGAACTGACTATCACTCCATAACGGTATACGTCAAGCTCATCGACGGAATTTATGGGCTCAGCCTCTGACAGCACATCTACGCTATAATCAAGTTCATCCAGCTCCTCTTCACCGACAGGAGGAAAACGGGGATCCTCTACCCCTGCGCTAATTGCATTTCTGATTATCTCCTGTGCTATGCTGTCAGTAATCGGAGAAATTGTTCCTATACATCCTCTAAGTTGTCCATACTTTTTTAAAGAAACGAATACGCCTGCCCTGTTCTTTATCATTTCCTCCGGAAGATTATCCGGAATGCCAACCGGTCTGCCCGATTTAATATAGGTTTCCAACGATAATCTTGCAAGCGTTACATAAGCATCCTCACAGGTAATCTCATATGCACATACTCCATAGCCCACCCCGAATGTACCTTCATATGATAGTAATTGGGATTCGACTCTAAGACCGCTTAAAGCACCAGCCATGATTATAAATGACCTAAGGCCGCATTCCGCCGCAGCTTCACAAAAGTCCGGTGAAAAGTTAAGGAAGCTTAAAAGGTCACCCTTACTCATGGCCTCGGTAATTCTCCTGTCAAACTCTACTCCTTCTTTGGCAAATCCATATGGTCCGTCCTCTTTAAGCTTATGAGAGAGATCTCCGCTCGCTATAAATACTATTCTTCGCTTAAGCTTGTCCGCCGTTTCCTTAATACATCTGCCCAGTCTATAATGATCCGTAACCGAAAGTCCTGACAGACCAATTCGCACAAGCTTATAATCTTTTAGATACTGATTTACAAAATAAAGAGGTACCATGGTTCCGTGATCCAGACCGGAATCTCTTTCCCCAAGGGTTCCCGCTTCAATCATTTTTCTTTTTGCTAAAGCCTCTAGTTCCTTTACAAAGCTTACGTCATACTCTACCGAAAAGGATACATCTTTTGCTCCAAACCGTTCAAAGTTTCCTTTTGCACCGGAACCCGGTGAGATGTGAAAATAATCGGAATAAAGGATTGAATGAGGTGTAGTAATTATTATAGTGTCCGGCTTAAGCTCTGCTATCCGCTTTGCTATTTCATGACAGCTGTCGATTGTCTTTTGTATCTTCTTTTCATCTCCTCGTCCAACCTCCGGAATAATAAGAGGCGGATGAGGAACAATAAACGCTCCTAATATAGACATCTCTTCAACTCCTTTTCTGATAATCGGTATGCATATTTTACAACTGTTGCTATACTAGATTTTACCTCTTTTTATGGTAATATGCAAACCGAATGCAGTGCTAAAAAATTAAATTTGTGATTATAACACTGGCAACAATACTGGCAAGAGAGGCTACCAAAGCTCCGGCAAGGGTATAGCGTGATTTCTTTACTCCTGCTGCCATAAAATACACCGCCATTGTATAGAATATTGTTTCTGTACTGCTCAGTATTATTGATACCAGCCTTCCCAAATAAGAATCCGGCCCATATTCTTTATAGATATCAAGAAGCAGACCGGTGGCGGCAGATGAGGAAAACATTTTAACCAATACTATCGGTAAAAGCTCTGACGGAAAATGAAGTATCTTTGTAACAGGCTTTAAAAGTCCTGATAACAAATCTAGCGCTCCTGAAGCACGAAGAATACCTATTCCAATCATTAGCCCAATGAGTGTGGGAAGAATGTCTAAAACCACTTGAAATCCTTTCTTCGAACCCTTTATAAATTCATCATAAATTGATGTTTTCGTAAGCAGTCCCATGCCAATTATATAGAAAAATATAAACGGTATTATAAAATCAGATACATAGATAATAAAATTCATCTTACTCCCCCCTACCTATGACCGTGTCTTCGGCTTACAATTTTTCTTGCCGTGATGGCAAATATTACGCCCACTAAGGTAGAAAAACATGTGGTAATAATCCCTGCCATCAATATTTCAGCCGGATTAGCCGAGCCGTACTGGCTTCTGTATGCTATAATATTTACCGGTATTAACTGAAGTGAGGATATGTTTACAATTAAAAGAGTGCACATATCACAGCTTGCCAAGTCGGAGTTATTGTTAAGCTTCTTGAGCTCCCTCATAGCCATTAATCCCATAGGCGTGGCTGCCCAGCCAAGCCCTAATATATTTGCGATCATATTTGATGCAATATATTCATTAACCACATGTCCCTTTGGAATGCCGGGAAAAAGAAGGCTGATAACAGGCCTTAAAGCCTTTGTAAACGATGCTACCAGCCCACATTTTTTTGCCACCTGCATCATTCCTGTCCACATGGACATAATGCCCACCATTGATATGCACAGACTAACGGCCTCCTTAGAGGAATTAATCGCCGCATTACCAACCTCGGCTATATTACCGTTAAATATTCCTACTACGATACCGATGATTATCATGAATCCCCATAAATAGCTTAACATCTGTATGCCCGCCCTATATACAACCTTAATTAACTATATTCAGAATTGATTGAATAATGAGCTAATTAATATTAATTTATAGTGGGTTTTGAATCCCTTTTACATATATTGTTTAAAATGTGCTATCTTTTGACAATTATTTTAGTTGACTTTAAAATAGTACTATGGTATCTTATAGTAATGCTATATACAAAAAATGTAAGCCTTTATTATCCCCAAAAAAGGCTTGTGTATAAGCATTTTCCCCAATATACCTGAGAAAAGGAGGCCAAAATATGAAAGGTACAGGCATTGTAAGAAGACTCGATGAGCTGGGAAGAATCACCCTTCCTATCGAGTTAAGAAGAACACTTGATGTTGGTGAAAGAGATCCCTTAGAAATCTTTGTCGATGAAGGTAGGATTATTCTTCAGAAGTATGAGCCTGCCGATATCTTTACCGGTAGCAAGGAGAATCTTATTGACTTTCATGACAAGAAGATATCAAAAGATACTATTAGGGAACTGGCAAAATTAGCCGGAATTATATAGTGTACATATTTTATATTCAAGTAAGAGAACCCCAAAGAGATGACACATCATCGCTTTGGGGCTCTCTTTAATCATTATTTAATTTAACGGTAAACTTTGTATTGTTATTAACGCTATAATATTCTCCAGTTGGTTCGTTATTAAGATAAATTGGTCCAATTACATACTGATAGGGCTTGTCTGCCTGAATTTCCTGACCGTTCTCATCTAAATAAGGTTTAGGTACTCCGTCTGAGGCTGTATAATAGACCCTTCCTACCTCCTCCTCATTTATATAAAAAGTCTTTTGCATTCCTCCGCTTTCTAAACCATACACAAACAAACCGCTGGTTTCGGTAACTTTATTTTGCCATTTGCCGACACTGTCCTTTTCAAGGACTCCCTCTCCGGTCTTTCCCATTCCATTTGGCATATCATGATTCCATTCTCCCTGATAATAATACCAGCCCGAATTCTTTTCATTTTCATGAAGCACAAATTGGATTCCTATTCCCTCTTTCATCTTATCTCTAAATCCTCCGGCATAGATGTTATTTTTATCGGCTATAAACATGCCGTAGCCCATGGCTGTGTTAAGATTTCCGGAAGGACTGTAGTAAAAGGGTGCTTCAATTGCTATTACTTCAATAAAAAATGAATCCTTCATGATTTTTGTGATTTCCTCAATATCGACCACACTTAATGCTGTATAGAGCTCATTTAAAATTCTTTGCTTTTCTTTTCGCTGCCGTATTAATTCATTTGCCTTATTTAGAATTTCCTGAGAAGCCTCACTTACATTGCTTCTTAAGAAATTTTGAATAAGCGCCTTAGCCGTATCGTATTCGCCCATGGATATATATAGCTCAGCCATTTGATTATACGCCAGATCCTTCTCGGGAATAAGCCAAATGGCTTCGTTAAAACTGTTAAATGCCTCCTCATAATTTTCCTGATATATGTATTCAGAAGCCTTCAAAAGAATTTCATCATACTTTATCTCATTAAGGCGGGTCTCCACCTTAATCAGCATTTCTTTCAGCTTAGTTGATTCGGTCAATTCAAGGCCTTCCTGTATCTCCTCCTTAGCCAAATTGTACTCTTCCATAGCTATATAGGACTCGACAATCTTAAGATAGGAGATATCCTCCTTGCTCATTATAAGCTTAGCCTTCTCATATTCGTCAATGGCCTTATTATACTCTTCATTGGAAAAGTAAGTGTCGCCAAAGGATATTAACTGATAAAAGCTATGATCTGCCTTTTTTGCACTGATTTCCTCGATTTTTTCCTTCACTGCATTGGTTTTTTCGATTTCATAACGGCTTCTTAAAACCTCAAGAGCCCTATCATAGTTGTTAATACCGGCATAGGATTCGGCTAATCCTATGGATAGAAGCTCTCTGTCACCGTAATTCATTGACAGTGCCTTCTGATAGGCCTTTACCGCCTCCTCATAGTTACCTTCCTCAAAATATTCCTGAGCCATTGTCGTCTGCTCTTTATATCTTTTCTTTGTAATATATGAATTGTATATTAATACAGCCGTCAATAATAATATAAAGGCAAGTGCTATAAATATCCATTTTTTCTTATTCCAGTGTAATATTGCATTTATCATTGCTACACCCCCAAAAGACCTCTCTCACACGATTTTGATTAGAATTATGAATCCTCATTCGCATCGAGTAAGGCTTGGTATACATCTCTCTTACTGATACCTCTATCCTTGGCAACCGATTTCATCGCCTCTTTTTTATCTAATCCTGCATCTATATATATCCTCATATGCTCAGTTATGGATTTTTCCTCCCACCTGCTTTGTATTTCTGCCTCAATCTCTTCGTGGGATTTTCCCTCTATTATTAATACGTATTCTCCCTTAGGCTCTATGGCTTCATATTCCCTGACAGCTTCTTTAAGGCTTGTCCTCCAAATCGTCTCGTGGGTTTTAGTTAGTTCCTTTATAATGGTTATGTTTCTATTACCCAGCGCTTCGTATAATGCTTTAATTGTCCTTAGTAATCTATGAGGTGCCTCATATAGGATTAAAGTACGGGTATCGTTAATGAGCTCCTTCAGAATCCTCTCTCTTTCCCTTTTATCGTGTGGGAGAAAGGCTTCAAAAGAAAACCTTCTGGTAGAAAGACCCGATAATGTGAGTCCGGTAATCAAAGCACAGGGTCCGGGAAGGGAGGTCACTTCTATTCCCGCTTCGTAAGCCTGCTTAACCAGCTCCTCACCGGGGTCGGAAATTGCCGGTGTACCCGCATCCGTAATAAGAGCAATACTCTTTCCCTCTAATAGCTTCTTAACAAGATATCTTGCCTTATCTACCTTATTATGTTCATGATAGCTCGTCATCGGCGTCTTGATTTCATAATGATTTAGGAGCTTCCTGCTATGTCTGGTGTCCTCTGCTGCAATTAAATCAACCTCCTTTAAGGTCTTAACAACCCTAAAGGTTATATCCTCAAGATTACCGATGGGAGTAGCACATAAGTATAGTTTTCCCGACATGTCCACTTACCTTTCCCAAAGCTTATCGAATACCCCCTCCGTCGTATAAAGACGGCTTTCGGTATTATTAAATTGAGTAACCATAAATATCAAGAATTTCATCCGTATATTTGCCCGGTTCCTTATATACTATTAAGGGGGCTTCTACAATCAGATTTCTTCCTCCCCCTTTTACGCACTCTATAAGGACCATATTCGGCTCCTTATCCGCATATGGGTAAACCAAGCGCATTCTCTTTGCCTCCAGCTTATATAAGGAGCATATATTGATGATGTCAACCATTCTAAATGGTCTGTGAACCATATAAAATCTACCGTTAGGCTTTAATATCCTTGCTGTCTCACGGACTACATCCTCCAAGGTACACAGTATTTCATGTCTAGCTATGGCCTTTGCAGTTTCAGGACTTAAGATTCCGTTACTCTGGTTTAAATATGGCGGATTACAGGTAACAACATCAAAGGAAGCCGCTCCAAATATCCGTGAGGCCTCCTTGATATCTCCAACCACAATATCAATTTTATCTTCCAGCTTGTTCATTAAGACACTTCGTCTGGCCATATCGGCGCTTTCCGGCTGTATCTCCAGTCCGGTAAAATGTCTTCCCGGTGTTTTTGCCTCCAGAAGAATGGGTATAATTCCTGTTCCGGTTCCCATATCCAAGACATTTTCATCCAAAAGAACCTTAGTAAATCCGGATAATAACACCGCATCCATTCCGAAGCAAAATAACTTTGTGTTTTGAATTATCTTATAATCGTTTCTATGAAGCTCGTCTATTCGTTCGCCGGGCTTCAATAATTCATTGGAATCATACATACTACTCATCATCCAGAAGGGATTTTCCTTCCTTCTTCTCCAACAGCTCCAGAGCTCTTAGCTCTTCATCTTCTATGCCGTTAATTTTATCTTTTTTCTTCCTAGGCTTAAATTCCAGGTCATCTACTTTATATTCACGTACTTCCTTCTCGTCGTTCTCAAGTGTTACGATGACCTTCACCAGTTGCTTTAACACACTTACACTCTGTACCTCGCCCTTTAGATTATCCTTTGTGGTCACATAATCTCCCACGTCCGGAAGTTTTGCATTCAGTTCCTCGTATGCCTCCTGTTCGTTCTTGAGGCAACACATTAATCTTCCGCATACCCCGGAAATCTTGGTGGGATTGAGGGAGAGATTCTGTTCCTTTGCCATCTTTATGGAAACCGGCGCAAACTCGGATAAATGAGTATTGCAGCAGAGTGTCCTTCCGCAGATGCCGATTCCTCCGACAATTTTGGTCTCGTCTCTGACTCCTATCTGTCTTAGCTCAATTCTGGTTTTGAATACCGAAGCAAGATCTTTAACCAGTTCCCTAAAATCTATTCTTCCGTCTGCCGTGAAATAGAATAATACCTTATTGTTATCAAATGTATATTCCGAATCTATAAGCTTCATTTCTAAGCCATGTTTTTTTATTTTTTCGAGACAGATCTGAAAGGCTTCTTTTTCCTTCTCTTTATTCTTTCTTTCTACCTCATCATCCTCCGGTGTTGCCTGACGTATAACGGGCTTCAGAGGTTGTATTATCTTGTCGTCATCTATATTTCTGAGTCCCAATACAACTTTGCCGTATTCCACTCCTCTTGCTGTTTCAACGATAACATTGTCGCCTTGCTGTATATCAAATCCTGCAGGATCAAAATAATATATCTTTCCCGCATTACGAAATCTCACTCCTATAACATTAGCCATTGTAATTCTCCTTTATACTTAATAGCATCAGTTCAATTGTAATATCAAAATTAACATTCGCTTTTAATTTATCCTTTGCTTCTTCTAAAGCTTTGATTATATTCTCAATCCTATCATAGCTTCTTATCTTAGCCTGCTTCTTTATTGTCTGAAACTCATCTTTAAATAATAATAAATTAGGATCATTGGTTGCTTTAAGCATTAGAACATCTCTAAACCACAGCATCATTAAATCAATATAATCATAGACGGAGGATTTGTTCTCTGAGATTGTCTTGATTCCGGCTATGATTTCATGATGTTCCATTTCATCTATATACCTGAGTATATGAAATATATCTTCCTTTTTTATTTCAAAGTCGTCCGAGGATGCATACTTTATGGCCTTGCCGACATTTCCTCCGCAAAATCCCGCCGCAATTTCTGCCACATAATCCGGTATCTGCAGCTTCTCCATGAGATGTTCTTTAATTAGCTGCTTATCTATTGGCTTTAAATCCAAGACTACACAACGTGACAAAATGGTGGGTAAAAGGCTCTGTGTACTGCAGGCAAGTAAAAGAATTATGGCATACTCGGGAGGCTCTTCAATTGTTTTTAACAATGCGTTCTGTGCATTTTCGGTCATTTTATCCGCTTCGTCTATTATATATATCTTATACCGGCTCTGATATGGCTTTACAAGAATATCGGCATTTATCTGTGTCCTAATGTCATCCACGCCAATGCTGAGTTTTTCATGAGTTATCCACATTATATCGGGATGATTTTCACTATCGGCTTGCTTGCAGGACTTGCATTTGTTGCATGGCTGAACACTCTTCTCATTACACTGCAGAGTTTTCGCAAAGACAAAGGAAAGAGACTTCTTCCCCATGCCATCCTCACCATGAAAAATATAAGCATGGGATGTCTTTCCGGATTTAATAGCATTCTGTAAATGCTTTATTATGCTTTCATGCCCAATGATTTGAGAAAAATCCTGCATTAAACCACCTCTTAGGCTATCATAATTGACTAAGATGTTTATTAAGTCATTATATCAATTAATAATCCCCTGATTTCATCTATCTTATTAAGAATTAAAAGATGATCTTTCTCATCCTTAATAAGCTCAAGTGCAAGTTCGTCCAGCTCCTTGTTAACCAGTTTAATCATAGTATAGACTCTGTGTCTGCCCTTTCTGTCAAGAAAATTCTCTCTCGAAAACTTATGAGACCTACTGACAATCTCATTCATAAATTCTCTGATTAATTCTCTGTAGCGTTTCATATCCCGCACGTCCATATGCTTGCTTATCTTTTTGCCCTGTGCGGATATCTCGTCCAGCATAAAGTTAAGTCTGGCTTGAAGGTTTTGATCCTCTATATGTGAAACCAAGGTAAACTTAAAAGA
The DNA here is from genome assembly GCA_012523775.1 of Clostridiales bacterium. Taxonomy (GTDB): domain Bacteria; phylum Bacillota; class Clostridia; order Lachnospirales; family Lachnospiraceae; genus Mobilitalea. The sequence continues at coordinate 33,638 of JAAYTK010000043.1, forward strand.
ACCGTCCGTTTCCTGTACCGGAGGCTTCGGTGTTGGTTGATTAACCTGCTGAGCCTGATTTACCTTGATATCCATGGGATACTCCCTTCTTAATAAATGTATAATGATTATATCATAAAAAAGCTCTGATTACATTATATATTTTATCGGCTCTTATTGTCTTTGATATCATTTATTATTTCCTGCAGGCATATGTTAATATCAAGATTCATATATCGCTTGGTTATTCCGTATTTTGCTATATTTTCTTCGGAGAAATCCTCATCATCCGCAAGATACCTTCTACATAACTCGGCATATTTTGGCTCTGCCTGCTTTTGTTCTCTGCGAAGTGCACGCATAAGACGTATACCGTCTTCTACTTCAATATATAAGGGAATGACTCTGTCTTTTCCATAATAATCCCTAATTTGTCCATAGCTTTGTAGGGTTCCATGCATAATATAATCATGACTGCCAAGATCAATCTGACCGTCATCTACGGTAAAATAATGCCATTCTCCGTGTATTGTATTATAAGAACGGTGTTCTATTACCTTGTTCTGTTTTTTAAGTTCCTTAAGCCTTGCTTCATCTACAAAAAAATACTCTACTCCGTCTGTTTCTGATTTCCTGATTGGTCTTGTGGTATACATTATAACGCTTCTTAATCCTAATTCTTCATGTTCCAAAAGCTTTTTGTATATTGTATCTTTACCTGTTGCACTCTTTCCGATGACT